>NZ_JAMXFD010000002.1:364217-591008 GCF_025370875.1 Laspinema palackyanum D2c | reverse complement strand
TCTTTTCAAGCCCCAGGCTAAAAATCCCTGAATGTAAAGCTTTCAGCCCTCATTCTTAACTTTTGTCAGTCAACCAGGCTTACGCCGCCAACAGACACTGGATGATTGAGGCAGTCTTCTTCCTTATTCCCCCTGCGAGCTCATCAAAATTTTACAATCCGCTGGATTGAACTCTCTGGGCCAGAGCATTACAAAACTTAAGCAAAATTTCGGATTTTACCGCCCCGGTCAGGGCAATTTATGAATTGCTCTGATTTCATTCTATAGCAAGTCTTGCAATAGTCTGACCCTCCAATTCATTGAGACTCACTATAAATGAGAGGGTGGCATAAGTCCTGCTTCAATTAATCCGATGAGTGGGGGGTTGATGAGATGACTCAACCCTAATCATTTCCCCCTGTCATCCGGCTAGTTTTTTCCCGAGATTTCCGCCATTTTTACTCTTTTTACCCTCCCCTTCTCTTTCATGACAGGGGTCACCGGATTGTTACCCTTTAAAGCCAATTTCCCACCAGTACAAAGGGTGCCCAATAAAAGGGATGCTCATATTTCGGGTCTTGTAATAAGGCTAACTGACTCTGCCGCAGGGCCTGAGCTTTACTCATCGGCAGTTGTCCCGATTGGGTGATTCCATCTTCCGTGGCCACCCCCACCAAATTGCGGTAAAATTCTGTCACCAACATGGCGGTAGATTGATCATTCACGGACCAGAGAGTAGCTAAGGTAGAGCGCGCACCGGACCGCACGGCGACCCCCGCCAATCCTAACCCAGCTTGCTTATCTCCAGCCGCCGTTTGGCAAGCACTCAGCACCAGTAATTCAATGGGAGTTGCTAAACCCGATTCCCGAGTTCTGAGCAGTTCTTCAAACTCCGTGACGCGAATTTTATCATCCCAAGTCAGAATAAAGGTCTGCTCCGAATCTGAGCTAAATTGACCGTGGGTGGCTAAATGAATCACGGGGAAATCCACAGCAGCTATGGCAGTGGCTAGGTTGAATTCCGTAAATTCGCCATCGAGCAAGATGGTAGAATTCGGGACCCAATCTCCAATCTGTTCTAATTCAACTTGTACTCCAGGTAATGCACTGAATCCCTGCCTTGCATCCGTAATTCCGGCACTCAAAACTTGAATTTTTTCCCCGGTTAAGGGTCGCGGGGCGAGGAGTTGTAAGCCCGGAGTCAGGGCCACATTATAGCGTTCAATGATATAGCGATCGCCATCATGGAGGGCCGACATGGGGAGATTTCTTAAGAACCCATCCAGGACAAAGACTAAAGTTTCCACTCCATTTTCTGCTAAGGCTGATTCCGCCGGACGAATTAACCAATTATAGAGTTCTTGGGACAATTGTAACCGCTGCCGGTTAGAAAAGGCTGGGTTAAGAAATTGCTGGAATTGCTCTAGGGTATTCTCAATTTCGGCGGCAGGTTGGAGGGTTTCATACTGGATGAGCGGTTGTCCGGAAATGGAGAGAATCACCGCCAATCGATCGGGCAAAATCATCGGATAAAGCGTAGCCGCTTGCGGGTCTACTTCATCAATTTGTTCCGGTTGCACATCCAAACAGGCATCTTTAAAATAGTTATCTAGTTCTGCCAGTTGTAGGGATTCAATGGTGTCCCGAGCTTGTTTGAGATATTTCTGGGCGGGTTGGGGTTCGACTTGTTTGGCGCGATCGAGCAATAAACTCACCAATTGTCGATAGAGGGGTTCGACGCGATCGCGGAAGGAAAACTGCACCTGACGATCAATCGCCACCAAATCGCTGCGGAGGGATTGCAAGCTATTCACGGCTTCACTATAGGCCGCGATCGCCCCGGGTTGATCTCCACTCTGAATCCGCAGTCTTCCTAACTGCCATTGCCACTGATAAGCTATATCCGAGGCTTGAATCGTTTGAGCAATATTTAAGGCCGTTTCGCTATACTCTCGCGCTGTCTTAACCTCTCCCATTTCTTCATAAATTCTCCCTAAATTTCCCAAGGCATAAGACTCAGCCCGTTGATCCCTAATCTGACGAGCAGCGATGACGGCCTTTTCTAGTAAAGGAATCGTTCCACCCATTTGAAATTGCCCAGGAATCGGATTTTCTTCTTCCTGTCCGAGGCAGTTCGCTTTTTGTTGTTCCAGGCAAATCAAATTTTGTGCCAAATTCACTTGGGCATAAATCCCCGGTCGAGAGGGAGATAACAGGGAAAGGGGTTCGGAAATTTCTGCAATCAGTTGGCGGGCTTTTTCCCAATTCCCGGTTTCAATTAATAAACTGAATTGATTTAATTGCGCTTGCAGTTTAACTTGAGGAAATTGACTGGCACTTTCCGCCGCCTTTTGATAGTAGCGAATGGCTTCTTCGGAATTATTTAATGCCCGTAATGTATTGCCTAAGCTTAATAAAATAGCCCCGGTTTGTTCAGTTGCTTCCCGAGTGTTTTGTAAGGCTAGGGCGTCGCGTAACAGGCTTTCCGACTGCTGAAATGCGCCACTGGCTCGCAGGACCTCTCCCAGGTTCAATAATCCTACCGATTGAATCGAGCGATCGGACTGGTTTTCTAATTGTTGTTCCACCTGTTTTAACAGGTTGGTAGCACGGCGATAGAGTCCTAGTCCTTGCATCGCCCGGGCTTGATTAATTTGGCTGAGAATTTCCCCCGTCGGGTCTTGTGCTTGGCGATAAGCAGCGGTGGCTTCTTGCCAGGTGGTTAAGGCGGCTTCAGCATTTCCCAGGAAGAATTGGAGACGACCTTCTGCATTTAAAATTTGGGCGCGGATCGTTTCGCGATCGCCCCGATCGCCTTTAGAAACTCGGGCAATGGCCCCTTGTGCTGAGGCGATCGCCTCCGTCGCTTTCGGATAATCTCCTAAACTCTGATACGCTAACGATAAAAAGCTCAATGCCTGGGCTTGACCCAATACATTCCCTTGTTCTCCCAAGGCGATCGCCGCCTGTTCCCAAAACTGCACCGCATCCGAAAACTGTCCCGCTTCATAGTGACTTTTTCCTTGAGTTAATAATTCAGTAACCCCTTGGGCATTCAAACTCACGGAAGATGACCCCTCGGGACTCAACCCCCAAGCGACCCGAACACTCAGGCTTAAACTAAAACCCAATAAGGCAACAATAATAAATCGAAATTTCTGCATTTTTTGATTTCCTTTGGGAATGAATCGTGATTATTTCTTGAACCCGGAAAAATAAAATAAACCTTCTGTATAATCTTTCAAGATACCCACCAACTCAGAGACCTCTCCCCAGCCTCTCGTAAGATGAGAGGGAGCTAAGAGGAGCCTTCCGGCTCCCCCTTCCCTCGGAGGGAAGGGGGCTGGGGGGTTAGGTCTCCCCTCCTTACAACCCAGACAACAACTATTGCACCCCAAAATTACAATTCCCTAACAGATTTAATCCCCTGATTCCCTACAATCCACCCCGGAGCTCACCCAGGAACTGTGAGGGCTGACTCGGGGGGTGTCAGTGACCAAAACCACGGTCCCCCCTGGATTCACCCGCCAACCTTGGGCCTCCACCACAGGGGGGTTCTGGGGTCGTTTTCCCCCAGTGAGGGCCTCTTCTGACCTGAATTGACCCTGAACCGGCATTCCTGCCATAGGAACGAGGCGCAAATCATCTAAAATGACTGACGGATTCAGGGTTTCCGTGGGAGAAGCGGGCAAACCTCCTCGTCCCGTAAGGGTAAAGCGACTCCCTTGACCCTTGGCACAGAAGTTTTGGGCAATCAATTGGGTAGCATCTACAAAATTCTCTTGCAAGGATACAATTCCTAAACTCGAATCTGTATCTGGAGTATTCAGTTCCACAGAACCGCTAAACTCTGGTCCCAGTTCAGAGGTGGCGGTAATGTCACTGCTGGCGGTGGGGGTCTGGCGAAATTGAGTGCCGAAGATGCCTTCGGCATTAATACTAACTCGTCCACCCCGTCCAGTCAGGGCATTGGCGGTAATGTCACTATTTCCCAAGGCGGTCAAGATTTGGGCGTCGATGGTAATATTTCCGCCATTGGTATTCCCGGCGTTGGTTGTGATATGACTGCCGCGAGAGAGTAATATATCCGGCGATCGCAGTTGAATATCACCCCCTGCACCGGAAACCGTGGTGGCATTGAGACTCCCTCCCGTATCCAGACGGACCGACTCCGCCACAATTTCCAGAGTACCCGCATTCCCCGGGCCCAAACTCCTCACATCAATATTCGCCCCATCCCGGACCCGTAACTGTCCGGTGTTGATGCGCAGGTCCCCGGCCGATCCGCTAATCTCTTGATTGTCGAAATCTCCACGTCCTGAAGAGGAATCCAATCCCGTCGGTAGTCCGGTAATGGGCGACTTTCCGGAAATGTCCATCCCTTCGGTGGCATTCACCGTCAGGGTTCCGCCACTCCCAGAACCAAAGGTCCCGGTGGAGACGATTCCCCCGTCTGTTAGGGTTAACTGCCGCGTGGAAATCGTGAGATTCCCAGAGGGGGGAACTCCAAAGGTACTGGTGGCAATACTACTGGTAACCATCCCATCGGGGGAGACTCCCACAATTTCTATCGACTCCCTTGCCTCTATCTGAATATTCCCCCCGGGTCCCCCGGCAGCTAGGGAACCGACGTTGGGACCTGTTCCGGTACTGGTGACAATTAATGCCCCCTCCCGAATCCTCAACTGTCCCGTGGTAATTTTAATATCTCCCCCAGTCCCGGACCCAAAGATGGTGTTATTCAAGATGCCCGTGGGTAGGAGGTTTTCCGGTCGGGTGCCGGTGATTTCCACCCCTTGTGAGGTATTAATCATAATTTCGGCACCGGGTCCACTGCCCAAGGTGGAACTGGAAATGATGCTCCCGTCTTGTATCCTCAGATGACCCGTTGCAATTTCAATATTTCCCGCTGATCCGGCACTGCCGAGGGCGGTATTGGAAAAAATGCCACTGGCGATCGCCTCGATGTGATTGTTGGCGCGCATCTGAATTTCCCCGCTGGATTCTGTCCCAAAGGTGGGACTGAAGACGATCGCCCCATTATACAATCCAATCCCATTCCCCGCCTCTAAAGTGATATTCCCCGCTGGAGCCATGCCGACGGTTCCGGCAAACAACCCGCCAATGCGATCGCCCGGTTGCAGTTGTCCCGTTAATGCGGCCCCCAGCACCCCTTCTAAGGGTCCAAATCCTACTCCAATCAGGGTGATGGAATCTACTGCATCAATCCGCAGATTTCCTCCGGCACCTTGTCCAAAGCTACTCGCGGATAAAAAAGCCGTTCCTTGGAGTAAAAATTGTCCGGTTTCAATATTCAAGTCTCCCCCGGTCCCGACTCCCTGACTGTCGCTGATAATTGTACTAAAATTATCGGGATCAGCCCCCGTCAGTGCGACTAATTCCGTGGCTGTGATTTTTACAGGTCCCCCGGGTCGGGAACCTGTATTCAGGGCCAAAACCTGAGACCCGTCGGAAATACCAATTTGCCGTCCTTGCAGATGAATCGTGCCACCCCCCTCTCCACTGGTATTGATGCGACTCTGTTGGGTCAGTTGAATGTCTTGAAAGCTTTCTACGCCTTCATATCCCCCTTGAATTCCCCTTGGGGTGGGCATCAAACTGATCCGGCTATTGCCTGCCACACTGCCGATTTCAATCCTTCCCCCAGGCGATCGCACTTGTCCCCCCTCTAGGAACACATTCCCCCCAAATAGCCCCAAACTTTGCCCCGGTGACCCTTGCAATCCTCCGGTTTCTCTATCTATCCCTTGAGATTGCACCACAATAGTCCCCGGGTTGGGCCCAAATTGTAACCCCACTGGCACGTTTACCGTCAGCAAGGGGGGTGATTCTGGGTTGATAGCACTAAACAGACTCCCATCACTCATGAGGACACTCTCGGCGGTACTCGCCACAAATGAACCTCCAATCTTTAATTCAGCATTGGGACCAAAAACAATCCCGTTAGGATTAATTAAATAGAGATTTGCACTGCCATTGACGCGGATAATGCCATCAATGGTAGAAGGATTTTCTCCGGTAATTCGGGTGAGGATATTTTCTACCCTCAATGAATTCTCAAACCGGGCGGTATTCCCCGTCATCAGAGCAAATTCCTGAAAGCTATGGAAGAGATTTCCGCCAATTTCTGTCCCGCCAGTGATTCGGTAAGTCGTCCCATCGGGGGTAACCAGGGTAGGGTTATGCAGGCTGGAATCGGGAATGATTTGCGCCTCTGCTTTGACACCACATCCCGATGACCCACTCCACAGGATGAGCACTCCTGAAAGCGTTATGACATTGCGGCGCTTTAGGCCGAATGACTTAGGAAACAATCGGATAAATGGGTGATAATTGACTCGCCTGAAACCAATCATTCATTTTAGCCTTTTAAAAAGGAAAAGAGTGGACGATTTTTCCGCTAATGGTTTGTTCGCGAACTCCACCAGGGTTGTAGCACAAAATGAGCGATCGCCCCTATCAAGTTTCAACGGGCTATCCAAACTATCCCCTTACCCCCTCTCCAAATTGATTTCCCGTTCACTCTCCACAATTCTGTTGCTTCACCCAAGAACTCAGGGGCGTAACCTGGGGGGCTTGGGCCACCAGAACCACGGTCCCGGAAGGGGTGACACTCCAGCCTTGCGCTTCTACGAGGGGACCCGGTTGAGCCATTTTCTCTCCTGTGATCTCCCCCATTGGATTGGATTGACCCTGGAGTGCTGTTCCCTCAGTCTGCACCAAGCGCAAATCATCTAAAATCACCGTAGAATTCAGCAGTTCCGTGGGAGAGTCGGGCAATCCTCCTCGTCCCGTCACCGTAAAGCTACTCACGTCTCCGGTGGCACAGAAGTTCTGAGCAATTAGTTGATCCGCATTCACAAAATTATCTTGGAGTTGCACAACTCCTAAGCTGGAATCTGCATCCGGGGTGTTCAGTTCCACGGTTCCGCTAAACTCGGGTCCCAGGTCCGAGGTGGCGGTAATATCACTGCGCGGGGTTTCTGCTTCACGAAATTCGGTACCAAAAATCCCCTCGGCATTGATGCTGACTCGTCCCCCTCGTCCCGCTAAGGCATTGGCGGTAATATCACTGTTATCGAGTGCAGTTAAAATTTGGGTATCGATCGCAATGTTCCCTCCATCGGTATTCCCGGCATTGGTGGTGATATTGCCCCCGCGACGTAACAGCAGGGTGGGCGATCGCAGTTGAATGTTACCCCCGGCACCCGAAACTGTTGCGGCATTCAAACTCCCCCCCGTATCTACCCGCACGGAATCGGCGACAATTTCTAAAATCCCGGCATTCCCTGCCCCAAAACTTCTCACATCTAAAGTGGCTCCATCCCGAACCACCAATTCTCCGGTACTCACCCGCAAGTTCCCTCCGGACCCGGTGACTTCCAAATCCGGTATATCCGCCCGTCCGGAAGAGGAAACTAAGGTACTCGGTAATCCGGTAATCGGCGATCGCCCGGAAATATCAATCCCTTCTGAGGCATTCACCGTTAGGGTTCCCCCATCCCCACTATTAAACGTCGCTGAGGACACGATCGCCCCCTCACTAATGGTTAACTTCCCCGTGGAAATGGTTAAATTCCCCGCCGGATTCTCACTAAATGTCGTCGTTCCCGGACCACTGGTGACTTGCCCATCCGGGGACACGCCGGAAATCTCCACTGACTCACTCGCTTCAATGGTAATATTCCCTCCGACTCCCCCAGATGTCACCAATCCAGTGGATTGATTTCCCCCCCCACTATTGGTCGAAATCAATGCACCCCCGCGATTAATTAACCGCGTGGTTTTAATCGTCACGTCACCCCCGGTCCCGGTTCCAAAGAGGGTGTTATTTAAAATTCCCGTCGGGAGCACATTTCCGGGGACGGTTCCACTGATTTCCACCAATTCTGACGCATTAACCATAATATTCCCCCCTGGACCATTACCCAGGGTTGCACTGGAAATCACGGTGCCATCGGTGATAATCAGGTTGCGAGTTTCAATGGTAATATCCCCGGCAGAAGCGTTACTCCCAAATGCAGTATTGGATAACACCCCAGCGGCGATCGCTTCTATCTTGTTTCCCGCCCTCATCTGAAGGTTACCCCCTGCCGCATCTCCAAAGGCCGGACTATGAATTACCCCCCCATTATACAACCCGATCGCGTTCCCAGCTTCTAAGGTCATATTTCCCGTGGGTGCTTCTCCCACGGTTCCCGCCACCAAACCCCCGATGCGATCTTCCGGTTGCAGTTGTCCGGTTAATGCTCCCCCAATTAATAACTCTAATGGCTCAAATCCCACCCCAATTACGGTAATGGAATCGGCGGCCTTTATGGTAAGATTTCCTCCGGCACCGAGTCCAAAGGTGCTGGCAGAGACTAATCCGGTCCCCTGGAGTAAAAATTGTCCGGTTTCAATATTCAAGTCTCCCCCGGTCCCCACTCCCCGCGTATCGCTGACGACTGCGGTAAAATTATCTGGGTCAGCGCCGGTAATTGCTACTAATTCGGAGGCTTTGATATTCAGCGATCCCCCCGGCAGCACTCCGACATTGACCCCTAGGACTTGAGACCCTTCCCCGACGGCGATTCGCCGTCCTTGCAGGTGAATGGTTCCTCCCCCATCCCCACTGGTGTTGATCCCACTGCGTTGAGTCAGTTGAATATCCTGGAAGCTCTCGACCCCTTCATATCCCGCCCTCATCCCCCGTTCTGTGGGGGTCAGGCTGATTCGGCTATTGCCTCCCACGCTGCCGATTTCAATCCGTCCTCCGGGCGATCGCACTTGTCCCCCCTCTAGTAGCACATTCCCTCCAAAGAGTCCGACGGTTTGCCCGGGCAACACTTGCAATCCCACGGGTTCTCCGCTACTGTCTCTCCCTTGGGACTGGACCCCAATGTTGCCCGGATTTGCCCCAAATTGTAACCCCACCGGCACGTTGACGGTCAGCAACGGGGGGGCTTCTGGGTCGATCGCACTAAATAAACTCCCATCCCCTAGGACTATACTCTCGGCGGTACTGGCAAAAAATGAACCCCCAATACTCAGTTGAGCATTGGGACCGAAAACAATCCCGTTGGGATTGATTAAATAGAGATTGGCGCTGCCATTAGCGCGGATGATTCCATCAATCAGGGAACTGTTTACTCCCGTAATTCGAGTCAGGATATTTTCTACGGTTAATGAATTTTCAAAAACGGCGGTATTCCCGGTCATCACAGAAAATTCTTGGAAGCTATGGAAGAGGCTTCCTCCCATTTCTGTCCCTCCCGTAATCCTCTGAATAGTCCCTTCATTTGTTACCACGCTTGGACTGGGAAGTGTTCCATCAGGAAAGATTTGTGCCTGGGCTGGATTGCTAAGAGGATAGAAAAAACTTCCCAAGGCGATCGCCACCCAAATTCTCAACCCATTTCGCCGATTTAGGCAGAATTTACTCATCAAAACATCAGAAAGTTTTGGAGGATTTACTTGCTTTAAGAAATAATTCATGTCTCTTACGAATAGTGATTCTCTCCAATGTAGCACTTGGAATTGGAATTGGAACAAGGGAATTTTCTCTCATTTTTTCCCCTTGGTGGCGATCGCACCTTTGACTCCCCATCCTAGTTTTGTCTACGTTCCTTCACTGGGGACGCCCCCATCTTCTCAAAGGCCCTTTTTCCTCTGCCAGCCAATCTGCCTGATTTCGACTATCGTAATAGTAGAGTGACCTACCTGGCGGATTGCTGCCATTGGGTTCTCGATTTTTTTGACAATTCTTTTGGAGTCATCATTCATGGAACTATTTAACCAAATCGTTAGTGCGATCAGTAATCCTACCCAACAAGCCAGTACCAATCAAATTGGCAGTGTGATCAATGCGGTACAACAACTGAGTCAGACTTACCATACCGACCCCGGAACGACTCAATCGATGCTATCAATTGTCAGCCATTTTGTTCGGTCTTCTTTACAGGAGAAACGGGCAACTGGCGGGAATAATTCGGTTCAGTCTTTGGTAAATCAGTTTAGTGGGACGACTGCTAATTCTGCGGCGATCGCTGCCTTGTTTTCTATCCCTCAACTCAATGCAATGATTTCCGCGATCGCGTCCCGCACAGGCTTAGATCCTCAACAAATTCAATCGATGCTACCCTTATTAATCCCCGTGGTTCTCCAATTATTACAAACCGGGGCTAGTTCTGACAATCCCCAAACGGGTTCTAACCCGGTTCTCAATCAATTTTTAGATGCCAATAATGATGGGGATGTGAATCTCGGTGATGCTATCCAATTAGCCAGTCGTTTTTTAACGAATCCTTAGTCTTCTGTTTGATGAGGTTCCCTGCGGGGAACCTCCTTGGTTAACAGTCCGGCCAAAATTTCTAAATTGCAATTTGAAATTTTGGCAACTTTTTTTTTCAAAGGTCTTGCGCTTTCTCTTGACTTTTGTTAAAATTATTTTATAATGGGAATATTTGCAATTTTAAAACTAGCAAATATAGTTCCATTATCTCATATAATAACATGAATTAAGTGATTTTTATCGAAAAAAAGAAAAAATTTTGGCGGCGGCCTGATTTGACCATTTCAGGTGGGTGAGTGAACCCCCCCGAAAACCTCAACTAAGGAACGATTTGACGCATATAATCCCGCCAAAGCTGGGCCGCTTGAGCGCTACTTGCGGAAGTGGGAGTATTATCATCATTTCCCAACCAAACTCCCGTCACTAATTCTGCTGAGGGGACATACCCGACAAACCACAGGTCTACATTATCGTTAGTCGTCCCGGTTTTCCCCGCTTCATCCAAACCGAGGGAGGCACTGTTGCCGGTCCCGCCGCGAATCACTCCTTGCAATAAAACGGTGAGGGTATCGGAGACTTCTCCAGAGAGAACATCCTGATTAGCGCTGCGATCGCTTTGATAATCGTAAATGACCCGACAGGTACTCAAGTCATCGCGATCGCTGCAATCACTGGTATCAAAAATCCGCTGAATCGCATGAGGACGATTGCGAACTCCGCGATTGGCGATCGCCCCAAAAGCGCCGGTCAACTCCAGGACCGTCACCTCACTCTGACCGAGTACCAACCCGGGAACCGCCTTAAGTTCGGACTGAATCCCCAGACGACGGGCCATTTGTACCACCTGATCTAACCCCGCATCTCGGGCAATTCGCAAAGCAACGGAATTTTCCGATTGCGCCATGCCTTGATACATATCAATCGAACCGCTACTGCGTTCGCATCCACTATAAGATTGACCCGACCAACTGAACGGTTCACAGGAAAAAGTCTGACCCGGGGAGATGCCGCGATCGAGGGCCGCACCATAAGCAAACACTTTAAAGGTCGAACCCGGTTGACGTAACGCTTGAGTAGCGCGATTAAACTGACTTTGGCGATAATCGACCCCCCCAGTCAGGGCTAAAATTTCTCCAGTTCGGGAATCCAGGGTAACGACTGCGCCTTGGGAGAATCCAAATTGAGAACCGTTCGTCTGCACCGTATTTTGTAACGCCTTTTCGGACTCGGTTTGAATCGCCGGGTCTAGGGAGGTTTCGACAATAAAATTCCCTTCTCGCGCCAGTTGTTCCCCTAATAATTCTTCGAGTTCAGCAAAAACATGACTGTAGAAATAGGGGGCGATCGTACTGCCGAGAATTTCGACGGCGCGGGGGTTAACCTCAATGCGAGATCGCCTTGCGCGATCGGCCTCTTCCTGAGACACCATCCCCAACCGCCGCATCCGATAGATCACCCCATCGCGGTATTTGACCGCGAGTTGATAATTTTGCACCGGATTAAAGGCATTGGGTGCAGGCAAAATCCCCACCAAAGTTGCCGCTTCCGATAAGGTCAAATCCGCAGCAGACTTAGCAAAATAAAATTGGGCCGCATCTTCAAATCCATAGAGGTCAATGCCTAAATAGACCCGGTTTAAGTAAGTTAACAGCAGCTCATCTTTGTTATAAAACGTTTCTAATTTTAAAGAGACGATCGCCTCGCGAATCTTGCGACCCGCCGAGTCTTCCGTTCCGACATAATCCCGAAACAAACTGCGGGCGAGTTGTTGGGTGAGGGTGCTGCCCCCTTGGAGACTGCCTCCGCGTAAATTCACACTCAGAGCCCGCAGGGTCCCAATTGGGTCAACCCCAAAATGCCAATAATAACGACTATCTTCTGAAGCAACGAGGGCATTAGACAAATAAGGGGAAAATTCGGATAACTGATTCAGTTCCCGGTGAGCGTTATTAAAGGGCGGACGTAGGGGGGTGGCTCCATCCCGGGCATAGACGACCACGGGACCCTGCATAGAAATGGGGAAGGGGCGCACTTGAAATTTCTGCCATTCCACCCCAAGAAAGACTGCAACTAATCCCGCCACCCCACTGCTGGTATAAAAGCTCCATCTTGCAGCGCGGACATACCAGGGGGGCGGGTCAATGTACTGGACCTGAACGCAATCGGCGAGTTCCGGGGGTCCCAGGGTAAAGGTTTGACGGTGACGGATGGGGGTGGAGGTAATGCGACGCTTGCCGCGAAAGATGCCGTTGGTGGAGTTTTCGTCTTTGAGATAGAAGGGAGTATTGCGACGATTGGTATCCCGGGAGAGGGAGGCATGAGTCTGACTCACCACGGGATTGCGGACCACAATATCGCTAGTTTTGGACGATCGCCCAATGATATAGCGATCGCCCAACAGGGGATAAACCTCCGGTTTTGGGCTACCCGCATCTTGAACCCAAAGTTCTGGCACTCGGGCATTGGGTTTGAGGGCCAGTCGGGAAAAATGAACCTTTGCTAAAACCGTCTGGGTGACTTGGGTAATCGTACCCAGGAGAGTTTTAGGCTGTTGGGGGGGCTGCGGTGGACTCATTATGCTATGCTGGCGCGCTTACTCGATAACCAAGGACAATATTGAATAAAAAATAGAACTGTTACCGGGTTTCTGTGGTTAATTTGTTGCAAAGCGAACAGAGATTGAGTAAAGAAAGCCGGTTTTTCTTCCTGTTACTGTACCCACGGCGGAGGGAATGTGAAGGCAACTACAACTCAGGGACTGGCTTTTCCCGAACCTTGGGGGCGATCGGCCCCAAGGGTCCGACTACCCAGTTAGACCCCTGTCTGGGAAAAATCATCTTCTTTCTATTCTAAGTTTTCTGTGCCCGATCGGAGGTCCATCAACCGCCCCTTCCCCCGAATCCCTCACTCAAGGGCTGGTAGGCCCCTCATTCCGAGGGGGAGAGGGTCGCAACATCACAATGAACAGACAAATAATCCCAATATTAATGGAGACATCCGCTATATTAAAAACGGGGAAATTAATTAAGCGAAAATCCAGAAAATCCGTCACTTCACCTAACAGAAATCGGTCAATCCCATTTCCGACGGCACCGCCTAAAATCAAGCCAAACCCAACCTCTTCCCATCGGTTCATCCTGGGGCCAAACCAGGCTAATGCGATTAAACCCAGACTGACGGCTAGGGACAGCCAGCGCAACCAAGCTCCATTATTGCTAAACAAGCTAAAAGCTGCTCCCGTATTCGTCACATAAGTAAAATGAAAGACTCCTTCCCATAAGGGCCAAGATTCTCTAAACTCAAAATTTTGTACCACCCAATATTTAGTCAGTTGGTCGAAAATGACACTAATAGCACTAGCAATCCAGAATAGCGAGTTGTTTTTGAATTTCATTACCAACAATGGAGAGTCAAGAGGAGGTCGTTACACAAGCGTTACCCATCTTCTGTGCTTTCTGCTAAAAGTCAGGGACAGCTAACAACTGACCATTCAATAAAACATGAGTCTTCGCAGGATGAACCCCAAGACAGTGACGGCACAAACCACCGCTAATTGTCCAGGTAAGGGATAGACGGAATATTTGAACACTCCATCGATCAGGGTTTTAGCATCTGAGTGTAAGTTAATCGCCAGGTAAATCAGCCCGATCGCATGAACGCTGAGTAAACCACAGACACAGCTAAAGGCCAAACTTTCCAGCCGCAGGGTCATTTTAAAGGCCAGCCAACCACAAATCCAAGCCCCGGGAATAAATCCCAGTAAATAGCCAAAAGTCGGCTGCTTGATGTAGTCCAGTCCACCGCCTTCGGTAAACACCGGCAGCCACATCAATCCCAGGGCCACATAAGCAATTTGAGACAAGGCACCAGCATTTTTACCCCCGAGACATCCCACCAGGAGCACGGCTCCAATTTGATAGGTGACACCTAGGGAATGGATCGGAATTCCCGCCTGAATTCCATTCCAAGAAGGACTAGCAATTGAGGCTTCTAAAAAAGTGCCACCAATGGTCAGCAATAGGCCAATCAAAGCCCATATCAGTTCAAGTGGAGCAGACACGGTGGTCATTGGTCATTGGTCATTGGTCGTTTGTCATTGGTCATTTGTTGGGGGCAATGTTCGTAGTAACGACTTCAGTCGTTGTTCGTAGTAACGACTTCAGTCGTTGTTCGTAGTAACGACTTCAGTCGTTGCTCTAGTGTCATGGCTGAAGCCATGACACTTACTATGAGAGGATTAACCGCCTCTTTGGGGACTGGATTTTAAGCCTCATAAGGGGCGAAAAGAAAGCGATCGCTTTCTTCTGGCGGAAACGACTGAAGTCGTTACTACGAACATCCTCCCTAACCGTTAGCCTTTCCCTTGGGGACAGGGGCTTCATTGCCTTGTAGTCCCAGTTGTTCGAGCATGGCACGGTCTTGGTCCGGGGGTTGACCCAGGGTGGTCAGGTAGTGACCGATTAACATGGCGTTGATGCCAGCTTTGAGTCCTAAATGTTGGAGTTCGCCCATGACGGATTCTCGTCCTCCAGCATAGCGAATAATTTGCTGGGGGAGGATTAGACGGAAGATGGCGATCGCTTTTAAGGCTTCGTAGGGATCCAGTTTCGGGCGATTCCCCAAAGGGGTATCGGACCGGGGATTGAGCAGGTTGAGGGGGACGGATTCCACTTCCAATTCCCGCGCAGCCAAGGCTAAATCAATCCGGTCCTCCCAGCTTTCTCCCAGGCCAATAATCCCTCCGCTACAGGCTTGGATGCCTGCGGCTTTGAGATTTTTGATGGTAGCGACGCGATCGCCCCAAGTATGGGTCGTAACAATTTCGGGGTAAAAGTTTTCCGATGACTCTAAGTTATGGTTGTAGCGCGTCACCCCGGCTTCGGCTAAGGCTTGAGCTTGTTCTGGAGTGACTTCACCCAAGGCACAGCAGGGTTTAACATTGGTCTCTTCAATAATCTGGCGCACTGTTGCCAGAATCTCTTCAAATTCCTTGGATTTGGGACTGCTGTATTTCGGTCCTCTGCCTTGGGACACTAAGCAAAAGCGGCTGGCACCAGCGGATTCAGCAGCTTTGGCTTGGGCGAGAATTTCGTCCCGGGGTTTGAGTCCATAAATAGGCGAATCCGTGCCAGGATGATGCACGGATTGGGAGCAAAAGCCACAGTTTTCAGAGCAATTGCCAGATTTGACGTTGATAATGCTACATAAATCAACGGTATTGCCGCAGCAGGCTTGACGGACGGCATCGGCTGCTTCGCACAGCAGCAGGATGGAGTCTTGACCTTCAATTTGGGTCAGGGCGATCGCTTCTTCTCGGGTGAGGCGATGCCCAGCAATAATGCGATCGGCCAGTTGCTTGAGGGACTCGCCCAGGGTTTCGGTTGTCCCTCTGGCGGCGTCATTCTCAGCCACTTGTGCGGATTGATGGGAAATTTTGGATACGGGTGCTTGAACCACTTTCAGCCCTTCTATGACAGTTCCTGAAGTTCTGGCATTTTACCATCGGGGCTTTACCGTTTTCGAGTGGATTTTGGTAATGATGGGTTAAGGCACTATTTTTAGGGGTGAGCAATTAACGATTAAGGTGGTAACCATAACCCATGACAAATCAAGATAAATTACGGCCTGGGGACAAGCGGTGTGGAAGAAAAAATCATGAAGTGCAACCTCACCTCCCTAGGGAAATTCTCAATGTTTAATGGTTAAAAATGTTGAAATTGGCGATCACCCGGGTGTTGTCGGCAAAATGAACGATGAATTAGACCCTGAAATAGTCAGAACATCGGTGATAAGGGGACTTTCCCCACTGATGCTCTGCACTATGCTGACTTTTTGAGCAGGTATTTGAACATATTGTCCTTGACCATATTTTGCCGCAGGACTTCGAGTAAATATTCCTGGGCTTGCTCTTGAGTTAGGCCCCTAACTTGTTCTTTCAAGAGTTGGAGTTTAAATTCTTGTTCCAAGCTTAAATTCGTTGGCATATCCATTGCTTTGCTCCTCGTGGTTTCGTTGGTTATTTTTATTTACTACAGGAATAGACGGGTGATCCGTTTAGTTTGGTTCCGTTAATTGTAAAGTATCATTAAGTTTGCTTGACAAAATGTCCAAAACGTACATTTTTAGATTTATTTTGGCTACAAAAGTTTATCAAAGCCCTGTAAGCCTTATTATAAAAGGGAAAAAGCGCCGAAACATCAGCCAACGGAGATAAGCCTAATGGACGCAATGGAGTTTTTTCGCCGGAGTGCAGGGAAGTGGCGATCGCAGCGCACGACCCATCACCTTGCTTTCCGACGAGCGGAACTAGGAGATTCACAAATCCAGGTGGAAACGTTAGACAAAGATCATCCCCAAGTCGTAGGTATCTGCGAGTTACATCAAATCGATCCCCAGCGTGCAGTCGGGGGAGCCTTTGTCTCCTGGGCGGGTTCAATGGAGTGGGACCAGAATGATGAAAATCACTCGGGTTCCACTGTCTTTGCCTTGGTCCCAGAAGAAGATAACCCCAAAGCCGGAAAACTCCTCAGAGAACGGGGTTATGCCGAAATTGTCCCCGTGGCGGGTTTGTATGAAATGGATGAGGAAGAGGGTCTGATTCTAGTGACGGAATATGAAACGATGAGTGTCGTAGAACGATTCTGGTTTGCCAGCCCGGATCTGCGACTGCGCACGAGTACCGTCACCCGGTTTGGGGGATTTAGTACGGCTTCATTCTGTAGCGAAAGCCGGATCCAGGTCGAATCTAACTCAGGTAGCAGTGATTCCCCCTCTGACTCGGAAGAGAATGCCAGAACCACCCCCCAATTCCATTCCGCCTTCGGCTGGTAATCAAAAGGAAGACCAGGGGAGTCCCGAAAACTCCCCCATCCCCCCTATCTCCCCCATCCCCCCCATCATGTCGGACCCCCTAGTCCGGGGGTCCGATTATCTCAATGCAGTGCGTCAGATTGCGATCGACCCCAGTACCATTTGGTCAGGGGAAGACATTATCGAGCGGATCCGCATCTGTACTTGGATTGGAGAGCATATCGAAACCATCAACCAGGAATTGCGGGAGTATCTGGAAGCCTGCCATCAGTGTTTTCCCGCGTCTGAACGGCGAAACATAGTCATTTTTGCCGCCCCGATCGCCCCGGACTATGGGATTGATGCCCTTTGCAATATCCTGGTAGATCCGGTGGCGATCGTCATCGATGTGGGTCGGACTGCACCCCAGGACTGGTTAAGCATTGTTGTTCATGAATATGCTCATGCCTATTTGAGGTCCCCAGGACATGACGCCCGACTGCTAGAGGTCCTCACCCATCTGTGTTTGGGACTGGGACTCGAACCCCCCAACGCCACAGGCATGGATGAGAGGGCAATGGATCAGATGTTAAGAAATTGGCCACACTGTAACGCCACCCCTGAACCCTTGGCCTTCTGGCAGGGTAACGGATAATACTTTTTGTGGCGAAATATTACAGATTGTTGCGTTCGGTGAGAAAAATGAAACTGATCTGACCGTCATCCCGTAATCTGAAGGATGTCTATTTATTGAAATCGGCAGTCAGTCGGTAGCAGTGACCGTTGAGCGCTACGGGTTCAAGCCATCCCTAGAACAGACCCAATTTGTCTGGACTAGGAGGTTCCCATACCTTAAGGGCCAATTCGCTGCATCTGCCACTGAAAGCAGAAGTTAAAATTTGAACTTACGGAGATTCTGACGTGGCATTACCTTTGTTACAGTACGCTCCTAAGAGCCAAAACCAGCGGGTTGCTGGATATGAAGTGGGAAGCGACGAGCAACCCAAAATCTATACCACCGAAAACCTTCCCTCTCCTTCGGAGATGGATGAGGTGATTTGGGCCAGCTACCGCCAAATCTTCAGCGAACACCAAACCCTCAAGAGCAACCGCCAAACCTTCGCGGAATCTCAACTGAGATATGGTCAAATCACCGTTCGTGATTTCATTCGCGCTTTGGCCACTTCGGATGCCTTCGTTCGGCTCAACTACGAGACCAACAGCAACTACCGTTTCGCCGAAATTTGCGTCCAGCGCATTTTAGGCCGCGACGTTTACAACGAACGCGAAAAAATTGCATGGTCTATCGTCATCGCCACCAAGGGTGTCCAAGGGTTTATCGATGCTGTCCTCGATAGCGAAGAGTACCTGAACAGCTTTGGCTACAATACGGTTCCCTATCAGCGTCGGCGGATTCTACCCCAACAGGCTAAAGGTGAAACTCCCTTTAACCTGAAAACCCCGCGTTATGGCGAATACCATCGCGCTCAGTTGGGCTTCCCACAAATCATCTGGCAAACCCAAGTGCGCCGCTACGTTCCCCAAGACAAGGTGGCTCGTGCAGGCGACCCCTCCCTCTATATGGATATGGCGCGTAACCTCAACAACGGGAAAGGTAACCCCCCCACCCGCGTTTCTACGTTCAGTATGAATTACGAAGCGTTGGTTCCCCGTAAGAAGTAATTGCATTTTGCTCTGTGGAGCAATGTAATTCCCTCAACCCTCAAGTTAGGGGCTAGAGTCTGGGAAGTTGTGGCAATCTAAACCATAATTCTTAGTCTTTGGCCCCTAACTGTTTTAGGGCTGAGGAGACCCTTTTCACGGCTTTACCCATTCTTCACATTTCAATTCATGCAGTTGTTCGGGTACCTCGTCTCAAAACCTTTACCCTGTCTGGATTTTTTATAACTCTAGTCTAAAAGTTGCTTTTTATAACAGCATTTAATCCGGTTATCTTTATTAAAACTTATTAATTTATCTCTTGACAATTTAAGTGTAAATCGAGTAAGAAAGAAACAGAAAACAGTTTAAATTAATAACTTTTAAACTGTCCCGAAGACTTAGATATCAGTCTGAAAATAACCATCAGGTCGGCATCTCGCCCCTAACCCCAATCAGGCGCGTTTCATACCTCAGTAACAGGGTAAGCATTATGATGGTTGATTTTAAGGAATTCTTTAAGGCTACAGATCCGAGTAAGACACTATCTGTCGGAGATTCTGAACTAGACCGGAAATATTATATTGATTTTTCCTCCGTGCGCGGGGGCAAAATTATTGAGGATTTAAAGAATAACATTACCCTTTGGTCCCCAGAACAGCCCACTTGTCAACTGTTGACAGGACATATTGGCTGCGGGAAGTCTACGGAATTACTGCGTCTCAAAGCAGAGTTAGAACGGGAAGGCTTTCATGTGGTCTATTTCGAGTCGTCCAAAGACTTGGAAATGGGCGATGTGGATGTGGGAGATATTTTGCTGGCGATCGCCAAACGAGTGAGTGAAAGTCTCGATCGCCTCACCCTAGAAGAACCCAAGCGACTAAAAAGTATTCTCCAAGGCGCAGCCAAACTTTTACAAACCGAACTTGAGTTTGACAACTTTGAAATAGAAGCCTTGGGCAATAAAGTCACCGCCAGCAAAGAAGGGATAACGGTTGATGCCTTGGGCAATCAATTCAGTGCAGGTAAAGAAGGGATTACGGTTGTAGCAATGGGAATTGCTAAAATTACTGCCAAGGTGAAACACAGTCCCGATCTGCGCAGCAAATTAAGAGGATATCTCGAACCCCAAACTAATGGAATTATCGATGCGATTAATAAAGAAATCCTCGAACCAGCGATCGCCAAGCTGAAGCAGCATGGCAAAAAAGGACTCGTGGCGATCGTCGATAATCTGGACAGAGTAGATAGTTCACCGAAACCTTGGGGACGTCCTCAACAAGAGTACCTCTTTGTCGATCGCGGTGAACAGTTGCGATCGCTGCACTGTCACGTCGTTTATACCATGCCTCTGGCATTGCGATTCTCCAACGACTTCAGCACCCTGATCGAGCGCTTTATCAGCGAACCCCAGGTGTTGCCGATGGTCCCGGTCCTCTGCCGAGATGGGAGTGAGAACACTGAAGGTATGGACCTCCTCCGTCAAATGGTACTCGCCCGAGCTTTTCCTCAGTTGGAGCCAGAAAAGCGCCTGGAAAAAATTACTACTCTCTTTGAAGATGCTCAGACCCTTGATCGATTGTGTCAGATCAGTGGGGGTCATATTCGCTATGTGATCCGAATCCTGAATGATGGGATTAAAAGACAAACCGGACTCCCGATCGCTCGTCAAACCCTAGAAGATGTGATTCGCGCCTATCGCAACGAACGCACTTTAGCCATAAGTGATGAAGAGTGGGAATTACTACGGCGAGTTACCGAAAGAAAACAACTGCCGAAAAAACAAGACGATCACATCCTGATTCGCAGTATGTTCGTGTACGAATATCGCGATGCGGCAGGCTCTTGGTTCGATATTAACCCGATTTTGTTGGCATAAGCACAGGAGTGGAACTCATGAGTGAGAATATATCTGATGCGGATGCCATCAATCAGAATCAGCGGGCCTTGGCAGAACTGATCTGGGCGATTGAAATGTCCCAGGGACAATTTAAGCTGATGTTAGTGCGGTGCAATTATCTTACATTGCGCGATAACCTGGTGCAACAACTCCAACAAGAATGTTCCTTAAACATTCGGGAAATCGTCCTAGAACCCACCGTCAAACAGGTGTATTCTACCCTGGGCGATCGCCTAGGTGACGAAACTCCAGATGCGTTGATGGTGTTTGGGTTAGAGTCTGTGATTGCTTTGGATGCGGTGCTAACTTCCCTGAACCAAGTGCGAGAGGAATTTAGAAAAAGCTGCCCCTTTCCGGTCATATTTTGGATCAATGATGAGGTGTCAGTAAAGTTGACGCGGTTAGCACCCGACTTTGAGAGTTGGGCGAGTTTGACTCATTTTGCGATCGCCCCAACCGACTTACTTTCGGCCCTAAAAGAGGAGCAGGACCACCTGTTTGCGGAGATTTTCGCCACGGGAAATCAGCGCTTTATCACCAATCAAGAGATTTTTGGCAAGCGCTATCCGTTTGAAATGATATTAGCCTTACAGGATTTGGAAAAGGCGGGTCAGCCTTTAACTCCTGAGTTAGAAGCCGCTTTGCCTTTTGTATGGGGGCGAGAGGCTTATACGGGCGATCGCATTGAGGAGGCATTAGATTACTATCACCACAGTTTAAAATTGTGGCAAGAACAGGATGCCGAAGGGGTTGGGGAATGTACGGCAGCAGTGATTTATCATATTGGATTATGTCACGCTCGCAGGGCGCAACTGGATCAAAGTCAGAGTGAGGCGCACTGGAAACAAGCCCAATCTGAGTTTCAGCGTTGCCTGGATTCCTTTGAAGCAGCGGAAAGACCCGACTTGGTGGCCCAATTTATCGGTCAGCTTGGGGAAGTCTTCCTGCAATTGAACGACTATTCCAGCTTGCAGGACCTGGCTCATGTGGCGATTAAATTACATGAACAATCCGGGAATACGGTGCAGTTGGCCCGAGATTATGGATTTTTAGCAGAAGTGGCCCTATACCAACAAGAATGGGACCACGCCAAGGAATTGGCAGAACAGGCACTAGAAATTTTGGCCACGCATCCTGAGCAGAAACAACATCAGGGATTATATTTGCTACTGTTGGCTCGGAGTTTGCGACAACTCGGGAAACAAGAGGAAGCAGGAGATCGCCTGGAAGAGGCAGCGAAAGGGGAACCGGAGGATAATCCGCAGTTATATATTGAGATTTTGGAGGAGCTGCGATCGCTATACTATGAGCAATCGCAGTATGTGAAAGCGTTTGACCGCAAACAAGAACGACTATCGATTGAGCAGCAATTTGGATTGCGGGCGTTTATTGGCGCGGGACGGTTGGAATCCCAACGACAAGCGCGATCGCAGCCGATATCAACAGAATCTCAGGGCAGTGTAGCCCGGGAAATTTTGGCTTCAGGACGACAAAAAGATGTAGAACGGTTAATTGAACGGATTCGGAGTACCAAATATAAACTCACCGTAATTCACGGTCAGTCAGGGGTAGGGAAAAGTTCCTTGGTGCAAGCCGGATTACTTCCGGCGCTCAAAAAAACCCTGATAGGCGATCGGGATATATTACCCGTTTCTCAACGCCTCTATACAGATTGGGCCAAAACGTTAGGTCAATTACTGAATGAGGCATTAGGAGAACAGGGAATTCCTGTTAATCTCAGTCTCAATTCTGTAGAAATGCTTCTGCAACAATTGCGTCAAAATGAAGCGCATCATTTAGTGACCGTGCTAATTTTTGACCAATTTGAAGAGTTTTTCTTCGTTTGTAAAGAACCGGAAAAACGCCTGAAATTCTTTGAATTTTTAGGGAAATGTTTTCAACTTCCTTGTGTAAAGGTCGTCCTGTCTCTGCGAGAGGATTATATCCATTATTTGTTAGCCTATAATTCTCTGCCGGAATTCAGGGCGATCGACTCTGATATTCTGAGTAAAAATACACTGTATGCAGTGGGAAATTTTTTACCCGCAGATGCAGCGGATATCATTCGGAGTTTGAGCGATCGGGCGCATTTTCCCTTAGAACCGGGATTAATTGAGGCAGTAGTCAAAGATTTAGCCGAGAATTTAAACGCAGTCCGTCCCATTGAGTTGCAAATTGTCGGCGCACAACTGCAAACCGATGATATAACCACTCTTGCTGAGTATCAGCAACTCGGACCGAACCCGAAAGAACAATTGGTTCATGCTTATATAGAAGAAGTTGTCGCTGATTGTGGCCCTCAAAATAAAGATCTCGCCGAATTTATTTTGTATTTACTCACCGATGAGAATAATACCCGGCCTCTGAAAACTCGCAGTGATTTAGAATCAGACTTAAAAGTTTTAGTCACTGATTTAGTTCATCAACCTGAGCGAGTTGATTTAGTTCTTTATGTTTTGGTGAATTCTGGGTTGGTATTACTATTGCCCGAAATGCCGAATAATCGCTATCAACTTGTGCATGATTATGTTGTAGCTTTTATCCGGGAAAAACAAGGCCAGCAAGCTAAGAAAGAACTAGAAGAGGAGCGGACAAAAAGAAAGCAAAGCGAAGAACGTTTGCTAATTTTGCAAGAGGCAAATAAAATATTAGCAGAAGCCCAAAGTAAGGCAAGACGAATTGTTCGATTAGGGCTAGTTGGATTTGCACTTATATCCCTAGGGGCCGGAACTGTGTTATGGGAAGTCATGAAACAAGCCAAAGAGGCCTCAATTCAGGCTCTTAATTCTGAGTCAAAAGCACTGTTGCTATCAAATAATCGGGTGAAAGCATTAATAGCAAGCATCAATGCAAGTCAAATAGTTTTACAAACAAAAGCCTTGCCAGATAGTTTTAAAAAAGAAATCTTTCAGCAACTTCAAAAAATAGTTTTGACTGACATTCAATTAGGAAATACTTTAGTAAAACATAAGGATGGAGTTAGACGGATCAGTTTCAGTCCTGACGGCCAGATTTTGGCTTCGGCAAGTATTGATAAAACTATCAACCTGTGGAGACTGGATGGGACTATAGTTAGTACCCTCAGAGGACACACCAATGTAGTCACTGATGTTAGTTTTAGTCCTAATGGTAAACAAATTGCCTCTGCCAGCTTTGATGGAACAATCAAACTCTGGGAACCCGATGGAACGTTATTAAATTCGATAACCGGAGAAAAGGAGGTATTTAACAGTGTGAGTTTTAGTCCCAACAGCCAGATAGTTGCAGCAACGACCTCATTTACTAATCAAATTAAACTCTGGAGAACGGATGATGGTACTTTAATTCGCACCCTCAATGGACATGAAAATTGGGTCACGGATAGTAGTTTCAGCCCTGATAGACAAACTTTAGTGTCTGCGGATTATAACGGGGTAATTAAACTTTGGCGAGTAGATGGAACTTTACTTAAAACTTTCCAAGGGCATAATGATCGCATTTATCGGATACTATTTAGTCCAGATGGTCAGCAAATAGCTTCCGCCAGTATGGATCGAACAATTAAGATTTGGAAGTCTGATGGGACACCGATCACGACGCTGGCAGGCCATCAAGATAGAGTCAGTAGTATCAGCTTTAGTCCAGATGGAAAAACCCTTGCCTCTGCCAGTAATGACCGAACTGTTAATCTATGGAATATAAAATTTAGTGCCGTCCGCTCAAGTTTAAAAGCACATGAGGGGTTTGTGTGGGATGTCCGTTTCAGTCCAGATGGAAAAACCCTTGCTTCTGCTAGTAACGATCGCACTATCAAACTTTGGCGACTGGACAGTCCTTGGTTACAAATACTGAGCGGACATACTAATGGAGTGACCAGTGTTAGTTTTAGTCCTGATAGTACGTTACTTGCTTCTGGTAGTTATGACAAAACCCTCCAGATTTGGGACCTCAATGCCAATTCTCAGCTAAAAATTCCTGCTCATAATAAAGAAATTTCTAGCGTCAGTTTCAGTCCTGACAACGAAATGATTGCGTCTGCCAGTTATGATGAAATGATAAAATTATGGAAGCAAGATGGGACGCTAATTAAAACATTAAAAGGCCATAAAGGAGTAATCCAGAGTGTTAGTTTCAGTCCTGACGGTCAACGAATCGCCTCTGCTGGTCATGATAAAACTGTAAAAATTTGGCAAAGGGACGGTACCGAGATCTTCACCTTAAAGGATTTTAGTGAGGTTGTTTCCGTCGTGAATTTCAGTCCCGATAGTAAGATCCTAGCCGTCGGTAGTGGAAATGAGGTTAGCCTTTGGCAACTGGATGGCAAGCGACTGGCAATACTTGATGAGCATAGTCAAAAAATTAATAACATCAGTTTTAGCCATGATGGTCAGTGGATTGCGACAGCTAGTGCAGACACAAGCATTAAACTTTGGCGGCGAGATGGTACATTGATTCAAACTTTAAATACTACGAATGGGGCGGTACATGATGCTATCTTTAGTCCTGGCGATCACACTCTAGTCTCAGCTCACCAGGATGGTACGATCACATTATGGCGCCGCGAATTGGACTCAGAGAAGTGGGAAGAGGATCCGTACCAAATTCTTGCCAAGCATGAAGAAAGTGTTTATAGCTTAAGTTTCAGTGGTGACGGTCAGACCCTGGCATCAGCCAGTCAAGACAGGACGGTAATTCTGTGGAATTGGCAGAGAGTGGAGTCCGCAACTCTCTCTACGTTAATTGAGTCCGGCTGTGCAGAACTACACGACTATTTACAGTATAACCCCTCGGTTATGACAGAAGACCAAAATCTCTGTTCTAGTATCCGGAAAATCATGAAGTAGAACCGAATAGAAGTAACAGAAGATAATTTCCATTTCGATTGTCAGTTCCGTTCACACTCTCATAAAAATAAGGACTAAAATCATGCCTGATTCATCTAATCCGTCAGTTGAAACTATTCAACCCCCAAATTATATCAGCCAGATGGCAGCCATTGCCCTACTTAAAGACTTATTAGAAGATGAGATCATCGATGAAGAGGTAAAAAACAGAATTTTGGAGAAATTCAGTCGCAATCTGGAAGACTCTTCTGACAGTATTGATGGTCTGCAAGATTTCTCCCTAACTGTAATTTCAGGCATGAACACCGTAAAAATTATAGGACCCCAAGGATTCCTATATAAATTAGGTGAAGTACCACACGAATCATTAGATCTAGTGGAAGGGGAATCGACATTTCAATTACATATTTATCCGTCGAAACAATGCCCAGATCCAATCGATTGCCCTGTTTTATTACAGCCCCAAATTATTATTCCGCACTCCGGATCTGGTCCGGAAATCGATACTATTATGATGCGGAACTCAGAGGAGGTTATGTTGATGGGCGATCCGATTGATGGTCCTCCTTCACAAGATGTAATTAAGGATTCACAACGGGAAGGCTTTCTGCTGATGGACGTGATTGATGGTCCCCCCTCGCCGGATCCGCTAGATACACCACCTTTCCCTACCCCAAAACCCTAAAAAGTTGCAATTCAAGACCGTTGAAACTGAGAAATAATATTGGGTTCGAGGGTTCCGATAATTAAGGGAGGAGGAGAACTTAATCGCACTCTTCCCCTCTTTCGATTAAGTCAAAATCGCCCCACCCAACAACTTCTCATACCGCTTATCTAACTCACTCTTTAACACCGGCCATCTCTCCAAAGTCGGGTCTTTCTTAATAACTTTTTCTGCTGCATCCCTAGCTAAAATTAATATCTCTTTATCCTCAACTAAACTCGCTAAGACAAAATCAGGGAGTCCCGATTGTTTCGTTCCCATGACTTCCCCAGGTCCGCGCAATCTCATGTCCATTTCGGCAATGAAAAACCCATCTTGTGATTGTTCCATGACATTGAGGCGTTCACGCGCATCTGTAGTGGCTTTGGGATGGGTCATTAAGATACAATAGGATTTCTCTGCACCCCGTCCGACTCTTCCTCTCAATTGATGCAATTGAGATAATCCAAATCGTTCGGCATTTTCAATTAACATGACGCTGGCATTGGGAACATCAACCCCCACCTCAACTACGGTGGTGGAGACTAAAATTTGGGTATGTCCATCGCGAAACAGCCCGATCGCCTCTTCTTTTTCTGCTGAGGACATTCTCCCATGTAGCAATCCCACCTGAAATTCCGGGAAAATGACTTCTTGCAGTCTTTGATACTCTTCTATTGCCGATTTTAAATCTAATTTCTCCGATTCTTCGACTAATGGCAACACTACATAAACTTGCCGTCCTTGAACCACTTCCCGTTTCATTAAATCATAAGCATGGGTGCGTTCTTTCCCCGAGAAAATTGTGGTTTGAATCGCTTGTCTTCCCGGTGGCAATTCATCGATTTGACTGACATCTAAATCCCCATGTAAGGTGAGGGCTAGAGTGCGGGGAATGGGGGTTGCCGTCATGGTTAAAACATGGGGGTCTTCGCCTTTTTGTTGCAGTTTTGCCCGTTGTCCGACGCCAAATCGATGCTGTTCATCAATGACAATTAAGCCGAGTTTGTGGAAGTTTACGGGGTCTTGAATTAAGGCATGGGTTCCGACTAAAACGGGGAGTTCTCCGGTTTCTAATTGGGGGAGGATTTGTTTGCGTTTGGCGGCTTTTGTGGACCCGGTGAGCAGTTCGACGGGGAGATGCAGGAGGTTAAACCAACTGACTAATTTTTTATAATGTTGTTCGGCTAATACTTCCGTAGGTGCCATGAATGCGGCTTGATATCCGGCTTGAATGGCAGCTAAGATGGCAACGACAGCAACGACGGTTTTACCGGCACCTACATCCCCTTGAACGAGGCGATTCATGGGTTTGGGTTTTTGCAAGTCTTCGAGGATTTCGGCAATGACTCGCTGTTGAGCATTGGTGAGTTTAAAGGGGAGGAGTTTATAAAATTGATTGATGAGTTTGCCTTTGCCGGATAAGACTGCGCCGGTTTGGGTTTCTCGCAGTCCTTGGCGACGATGGAGGAGTCCGAGTTGGAGGTAGAAGAATTCATCGAAGACGAGGCGGCGACGGGCTTCTTCGAGGATGTCCCGATCGCGCGGAAAGTGGATTTGAGAAACCGCATCCTGCAATCCCATGAGTTGATAGCGCGATCGCAGGCTATCCGGCAGAGGGTCATTCAGTAAACCCACATGGGCTATCACACTCTGTACCCCTTTCCTCACAATATCGGCGGTGACCCCTTCGGTTAAGGGATAAATCGGCACAACTCGTCCAACGTTCAGGGATTCAATGGTGCCGCTTTCATCGAGCACTTCAATTTGGGGATTATCTAAGGATACGCCATATTTACTGCTTTTGACTAACCCGGATGCGGCAACCACTGCACCTGTGGGATACATTCGCTTTTGAATTTCTTGCCACCCGCGATTGCTTTGGCGTCCAGCAAAAAATCGACTGAGTTTGATTTGCCCGGTACTATCTTTAATAACCAGATTTAAAATGGTTAATTTCGGATTGCGCGGACTGCTAAAGCAATCACAGCGTTTGACGGTGCCAATAATGGTGACCGTTTCTCCCGCTTCGAGTTCTTTGATATTCACCTGGCGGGCATAATCAACATGGTCCCGAGGGAAGTTGTAGAGGAGGTCGTAGATAGTATAAAGCCCTAATTTGGCTAACTTGTCGGCGTTGCGTGTTCCAATCCCACTAACTTGACTTAAGGCTTGGTTGAGGGTGACTGGGGTAGTGGAACGGGTGGCAGTGGGAAGGGTTTCTCTTGGGGAGATACTGGGCGATCGCATCGCCGATCTGGAGGTTGGTTCGGCTAGTCGGGATGGGTTAGCAGTGCCGTTTTGGGGGGGTGGAGTTTTGGTACAAATTCGTTCCATATCCAGAAGAAACCGGCGGGTATCTGACACTAAGGCTTGTCGCTTTTCTAAGTTCAGTTCTGGATATCGTCCAAATTCTGCGGCTATGCTTTGCCAACGGCGCAGATCTGCCGATACGAGATTGGCAGGGGAGTCTTTTAAACTAATTTGAAGAAATTCGCTAAAGCGATATTGACTGCCGACAACATCGGTAAATCCGCGTTGTGCTTCGACAGACAAAGCTTTTTGCAATCGACCCCAATCTAGTGATTCTGCGTTCACGGTTTCCCCCCTACCTGATTAGTCTTCAAACCAGCTTGCACGCCATGCAGATTCTGCTTGGGCGATCGCTCGTTCTCGTTGTTTTTGATGATAGTCTCGTTTGAGTGAATTTAGCCGTCCCGAGAGGTTGCGAATTTGTCCTCGGGATGCACTCAGACGGGAGTCGGCAAATTCCAAATCGGTTAATCTTAAATGAACCGCCATGATGTGAACTGGCCCTTTGAGTAGGGAGGCTAAACCGGGCATTTGGGGTAAATCCTCAGTCCCTTGCGCTTCTAGGGTCAGGGTAACTAGATTCGGTGGCCCTCCGATCGCCTCGTTATTGGGCAGTTTTTCCGCAGCTTCTAGCAACATGGCGGGCAGGTTTTTGGACCCAATTCCCGCAGCGTGCAGGACCTGATTCGTGTCATGGGAGACTTGTTGCAAGAGTTTGACAATTCCCGATTCTATCCGATCTTGCCAATTGGATAAATTTTCGGGGTCAGCAATTTCTTCGAGGGGAGTGAGTTCCTGTTCCTCTTCGACTAGGCTAATGTCTTCGGGAGGGGTTCCTGCTTCGGAAAGACCTTCCACGATCAGGACAACTGGGCTGTCTTCGGGGTTAGGGTCTTCCACGAGGGCGATCGCCTCGGCTTCAGCTTTCGTGACGATGGACCTCAGTTGGGATTGCAGTTGTTGTTTCTGAGATAAGGATAAGTCTAAAAAATGTTCGGGATATCCTTGGGTGCAAATATGATATCCAGCTAAAATGAGTTGCTGTCGCACCGCTTGTCCCAAGGCCGTCAAATAATGGCTGTAGCTCTTTTGAAATTGTCCGGCGAGGTCTTGTGCTGCCTGTTCTAACTCTGCAATGTCCTGGTCAATCAGTTCGAGGGGTCTTGCCATAGCCTCTAATTTGGATCCGATAGCAATATTAAGGTCTTTTCTAACAATAGCGGCTAGAAAAACAGAAGGCAGGTCATGCTATGGTTTGACCTGCCTCTGGTTCTAGCAGTCTTTTCCAACTCTCGGGAGAAACCCCGAATGAGGGCATACCACCCCCACTCTAAACCGGGTCTATTTTGCCCCGGTTTGCGCCGCTACTTCGTCGGCAAAGTTGGTTTCTTCTTTTTCAATCCCTTCACCCAACACAAAGCGGGTAAAGCGACGAACCCGAATGTTTTCACCCAATTGGGCGATCACTTGCTTGATTAACTCGGCGACGGTGATGTTCTGATCGCGAATGTAGGGCTGATCCAGCAGGGTCAGTTCTTTCAGACGCTTGTCAATCCGTCCTTGAACGATTTTTTCTTTGATATTATCCGGCTTGTTGCCTAAATCGTCCCGTCCCATTTCGATCGCGGTTTCGCTTTCGACTAAGCTTTGGGGGATGTCTTCTACGCTGACGTATTCGACGTTGGGACAGGCGGCAATTTGCATGGCAATATTGCGAACCAGAGCGTGGAATTCTTCACGACGGGCTACGAAGTCGGTTTCGCAGTTGACTTCTACCAGGACGCCGATTCGACCTCCGGTGTGAATGTAGCTATCCACGAGTCCCTCGGCTGCCAAGCGTCCTGCTTTTTTCTCCGCAGAGGTGATCCCTTTTTGCCGTAGCCATTCTACGGCTTTGTTCATGTCCCCATCGTTTTCTTTGAGCGCTTTTTTGCAGTCCATCATGCCTGCGCCGGTTTTTTCGCGCAGTTCTTTGACCACTTTTGCAGATATGTCCGCCATTTTCTCTTCGTTTTTCTCGATTTACACTGTCCCAGAATTCTGGGGTTTCGCCATCTGCCTTTAGCCTAAGAATAGACGATTGAAGTGTCGCCGAAACACTTTCTTTTCAGTTTTTTGTGCAACTTCATCGATAGGAGAGTATTGCGGGTTAATGTTCCTTTGTTTACTCTTGAGTCTATCGATGAAGTTGCTGCTTACTTAGTGGAGTTGTTCCGGGCGATCGCCTTTATGCTTCGTCGCTTTCTTCGTCGCCATCGGGTTGATAGGCTTCTTCCCCTTCTTCGTCATACTCATACTCGCCCTCTACGCCGTCGTAGTCGTATTCTTCGTCTTGACCACTGGAATCAACTTCTCCATGACGGCCTTCGTAGATGGCATCAGCCAATTTTCCGACGATTAATTTAATCGACCGAATGGCATCATCGTTACCGGGAATCGGAATATCGGTGAAATCGGGGTCGCAGTTGGTATCCAACAGGGACACGATGGGAATATCCAGTTTTTGGCATTCCTGGACTGCGTTATATTCTCGGCGCTGATCCACGATCACTACGATGTCGGGGATCTTTCTCATGTTTTTGATGCCGCCCAGATATTTTTGCAGCTTGCTCAGTTCGCGCCGCAACATGGAAGCTTCTTTTTTCGGACGCCGGTCCATTGCGCCGGTGTCTTCCATCCGTTCTAGTTCTTTGAGGCGATCGGCGCGGGTCTTGATCGTCGTCCAGTTGGTCAACATTCCGCCCAACCACCGTTGGTTGACGTAGTAAGCCCCACAGCGGGATGCTTCTTGAGCAATAATTCCAGCAGCTTGGCGCTTGGTTCCGACGAATAAAACTTTTTCCCCACGCTCTGAGGCGGATCTCATGTAGTCGTAGGCTTCTTCCATTAACTGTGCAGTCTGCACCAAGTCAATGATATGGACGCCGTTGCGTTCAGTAAAGATATACGGCGACATTTTGGGGTTCCAGCGTCGGGTCTGATGCCCAAAGTGAACCCCTGACTCTAACAGTTGAGCCAGCGAAACTACTGCCATTTTTTTCTCCTGATTCGGGTTAATCCTCCATCCGAGCGGATTTCTAGGTCGCGATCGCGCCCTGGAAACACCCGAAACCCCGGATGTGCGAGATTAGACAACTTTACTAGAATAACACGACTGCGTTACTTCTAACGCTTTAATTTTTACCCTTCTGCTGGGTCTGTCTCTGGGCCCTCTCCCCCCTTGGTCTCCCGGTTCCTGCCCTGACTGCTCCCGGTTTTCACCGTTTGGAGGCCCCCACTCAGGAGTTCCCTAGGTTGGTCTCCTTCTATTTGTCACCGTAGGGTCTCTTCGTTACTGTTGCCCATCCTGGATTTTCTCTGTTTCTCTATCTATAGATAGAGAGAATAAAAAGTTAATTTTAAATGCCTCCATCTAAAGATTTATTTTGTTTTATTTTTAATCATTCTAAAGACAGATTATTTGTAGCTTTTGCCCCAATAATTTGGACTGAAGGCTGTTAAGAAGCGAGGAGATTATCTCCCAATTTAGCAACCCCATCTTTATCAAAAATTCACAGTCAAGTCAGGAATTATACTGAGACAAACTTCTCTAGCTGTCTTTGTTTCAGCCTATTCAGAGTCAAAAAGCTGAAATTTTAAATGATGTTGCTTTGGTAAAGTTCAGTAAAAACACTGGGCAGATGAATCGGTAAATTTTAAAATTTCCCCATACGATGCAACTGGGTCATTCAATCCAGACCGTTGCTGTCTTTTGATTGATAAGGGTGACCCCGGAAATCATCCCTCCTTGACAGAGTTGCCTTTAAATAATTTTGTTTGCGGGTTCTTAAGACATAACACCGATTTCCAAATTTAGGGAGAAAATCATGAGTATAAATCTTTTAACGCGATCCACTTTGGCTATCACTGGGGCCGTCTTTACTTTAGGCGCGATCGCCATTAATCCCGCTGCTGCCGCCCGCATTACTTATGATTTCTTCTTTGACATCCCAGATCCTAATCTATCTGGCCCCTTAACGGGAAGGTTCAGCTATGATGAGGCAACCGAAATTAAGGTAGTCCAGACCGATGTTATGGGTTATCCCTGGCCGGTAGTTGACCAAAAATATGAGGTTGATTCTATCGAGTTTGTATTCCAAGATAGAGTTTATACTGAAGCCGATTCTCTCTCACCGATTCAGTGGCACACCGCTTCTTTTTTAGATGGTCCAGAAGGTTGGGGACCCTCAATCCAAGTTTTATCGTGGGTAACTGAAGATTTTACATTTCGGGGACTCTACGATCGAGAGCGAGGTTCAACGGTATTCTACAGTCATGGAAATGATGGTCCTCGTTATGATTCCGAAGGGATGTTTCGTTTTTCCCAAGTAGAAGAACAACCGACTCCAGTTCCCGAACCAACTCTCCTGGGCGGATTGTCGATATTAGGTCTCGCCGGACTCTTGGGGAAAAAACGCAGAAAAGCACAATCGGTTGATTAAAAATAAGTTTTTATGGGAAGGCGATCGCTGTTTTTTGACTGCCGTTTAAATTAGCTTTTTGCCGATTCCCTTCCTGACCCAATATTTACTACTTCCTGGAGCATAATATGAGTTTAAATCTGTTCACCCGAACCACTTTAGCAATGACTGGGACCCTCTTGAGTGTAGGCACAGTTGCCATTAATCCCGCTTCTGCCGCACGCATTACTTATGATTTCTCTGGGTACACCTACGAGGGTCCTGGTGGATATGGCCCCATCCCCTTAACCGGGCGGTTCAGCTATGATGAGGCCACTGAAGTGAATACCTTTTCTGTGTTTGAAGACCCAATAAGAATAGGACCTTGGGGGTCCCATACCTGGGAAATTCAACGATATGAAGTTGAAGTTAAACAATATGAAGTAGATTTTATAGAATTTTATTTTTTGGATAAAGTCTATACCCAATCCGATGCTATATATCCCATTTATTGGACGATTGACTATCTAAAGGGAGAGAATGATCCTATCGGAAGTTTTTTATATTGGGCAACGGAAGATTTCCTGTTTAAGGGTGACAGGTATAATTTGGAAAGGTGGACTTCCTTTTACTCCGCAGGCCCCCATTGGACAGGTCTCCCTGTCGAGTTTTCCCGCGTGAAAGAAGAACCTATTTCAGTTCCCGAACCGACCCTCCTGGGTGGATTGTCCGTATTAGGTCTCGCCGGACTCTTGGGGAAAAAACGCAGAAAAGCGCAATCAGTTGAGTAGAAATAAGTTTTTAGGAGAATGCGATCGCTGTTTTTTTGACAGGGGTTAAAATTAGCGTTTTGCCGATTGCATTCTTAAAACAATATTTACTAATTCCTGGAGGACATTATGACTTTAAATCTTTTGAACCGTTCCACTTTGGCTATCACTGGGGCAGTCTTCAGTTTAGGCGCGATCGCCATTAATCCCGCTTCTGCCGCCCGGATTACTTATGATTTCTCAGTCAATATCTACGGTCCCGACGGATATGCCCCCTTAACAGGGCGGTTGAGCTATGGTGAGGCCACACAAAATAGGTTCGTTTATGAATATGAGGGGGAAGGTGTTCCACAATGGGGCGTATGGATCTATGAGCGTCAACAATATGAGGTGGATTTTATAGAGTTTTCTTTCCTAGATCGCGTTTACACGCAAGCTGATGCCCTGTCACCGATTTCATTCCGGATGGACTATGCAAATCATGAGGAAATTGGTAAGATTTTAGATTGGGCCACGGAGGACTTTCGGTTTAGCGGGGGAAGCTATAGAATAGAAGCGGTTTGGACTGAATTTGAAGACAAAAAAACCAATCTCTATAGTTCTTGGTCCGTTGATTTTTCCCGAGTCGAAGAAAAACCCATATCCGTTCCTGAACCCAGCATCCTCGGTGCATTCTCAGTTGTAGGTCTCGCTGGACTCTTGCGGAAAAAGCGGGTAAAGGCAATGGAATAATTTGGTAAACGAAGACAGGCGATCGCCTCTTCACTCCCTTACTCTTTCCCCTCTCCATTCGCCGCCGCATAAACTGCTTTAACATTGTACCAGTTCAAGAAAATTCGGGCAACTTCTAAGGCAATCTGAGATTTTCCTTGGTCTATCAACCATTGTAAAAATCCTGCCATTGTTCGTTCATTTAATCTACCGCCTAGGGATAAGATTCCCCACAAAATTCGATGCAATACCGTCATCTGAATCATCATCCGTACTTCCAAAGTCGGATGTTTTTTGTAAAAGACTACTCCCATTTTTCCTCGTTCAATTTCTCGGTTAATCGCCCGAGGTAAATCATCCAAGGTAAAGGGCGGATGCCAATGGTATCCAGCAGCTTGAGGACATTTTATCAGTTTTAAATCTAATTTTTTTAGGCGAACTCCCAGTTCTAAGTCTTCCCACCCATACAGGGAAAAAGATGGGTCAAATCCTCCGGCTTTTTCCAACCATTTTCGGGCGATCGCCACGTTACCTGTGGCAAAATAAGCAGCAGAAAAATCAGTGATTTTATACGGTTCTGCCGTAGGATTCTCAAAGTTGCAGGTATTAATCACATGACCATAAGTAAACAGGCGATCGCTTCCTATTCTCTCCTCTCCCTCCCTCAACCCATCGGCATGACCTTGGATGAAATTCTCAGTCACCACTAAATCACTATCAATAAAAATAATTATCTCCCCTTGGGCTACTTCTATCCCTCGGTTTCTCGCCGTTGCCGGTCCTTGATGCGCTTGTTCCAACCACCCCACATGAGGAAAGTCTTCCCGATTTTCGGCTAACCATTCTAAGGTTCCATCGGTGGAACCATCATCGATGACGATGACTTCATAGCCGCTAATTTCAGTCTGGGTTCTGAGTTTCTGCTGTTCTAATGCTCGCAGGCATTTCTCTAAAATCGGTCGGCGATTATAGGTTGGAATAATGATGCTAAAAAACACGGGTTCCCCTCAAACAACAAGTCTCGACTAGCCGCGATCGCTACGATGCGCTAATCCCCTCTATTTTAGAGTGCTGTCTTCTCCCTGGAAAGGGTTATCCCGGGTTAGAGGGTCTTCCCATATCATAGTTCGGGGGATTTGTCAACAGGGGGATTTGCACCGTTCAAAAAACTGGTGCAAGCAGGGTGATGGCAGGGAGTGGAATTTTTGCGGTTGCCGAGGATTGGACAACGATTTGTCAAGGGTTTTGGCTGTTGCGAAAGGTGTCTTGCTGAAATTAGACACAATAATCCCTTGGTTTCCACCTCTGATTATAGCCTATAACCCTTGTCACTGCGTTGCTCAATTTTGGCAATTTTTAGGGAAATTCAGGGTTTTTTATTTAAAGATTTAATATTTTTACAGGAGTTTACGCGATTTGGCTAATCTTTCGCCCGATGGGGAGGCAGTCACTGAGTTGCAATTTTTAGATTTGCGATTGTATGTTAACAACAGCATTAAAACTTGGGAGTTTCTCCGGTGTATTTAGGCAATTGGGGTAAGATTTCAGTATTGCCATGTTGAGATTTGCGATTGTATGTTAACAACAGCATTAAAACTTAGGAGTTTCTCCGGTGCATTTAGGCAATTGGGGTAAGATTTCGGCAGATTGTGGGGGGGTTGTTGAGTTACTATGTTGAGATTTGCGATTGTATGTTAACAACAGCATTAAGACTTGGGAGGTTCGTTACTACGAACATTGGAGGGGAGAACGACTGAAGTCGTTACTACGAACATTGGAGGGGAGAACGACTGAAGTCGTTACTACGAACTTATGAGGGATAGCGACTGAAGTCGTTACGGGGTGCTGTTGCTATTGGATGCCATTGTGATGGATGAGGCGGAGGAATCCGAAACCGGAGAGTGCGGCGATCGCCAGCCAGGTGATGGTTAAACCGATGACTTCGGCAAAAAATAGGCCGGTGATAGAGCGGAGGATGCCGCCGACTACCCATCCGGAGGCTAAGGCGACTGCCCAACTAACAGAGGAGATGGGTAACCACCAGGCGGCGTTGGGGAAGTAGCGATTCAGGACAAACCATTGGCCTAAACCGAGGACGATGCCGACGATCGCGCCATCGATGAAGCCATAGAGGAGGCGGAGGGTGATCAGTTCGGTGCGGGGTGCGATCCAGCCTAGGGCACCGAGACTGCTACTGCCAATCAGGACCCAAGCGGTGATGGTGGCAATGATCCACCAGGAAATGTGGGAGAGACGTTGCCGGAGAACGAACCATTGGGCGATCGCAATGAAACTGCTGCCCACTGCCCCGGAAATTGCCCCGAGATGGGGTCTGACGCCGATTTCTACAAACAGCAAACTGAGCAGAAAACCTAGCCCTGTGGCTAACACCCATTGAACCCAAAAACTCCATCCAAACAGGATAGGAATCTCAGGAGTCCGAGACAGGTTAAGCGGTTGAGAGATAGGGAGAAGGGGCGTCATGAATTGAGACGGGGAACGCTTAGGGGGTGGGTTGAGAAAATAGCTCCCGGAATGCTTTGCGCCGTTCTGGGGGTGACTCTGGGGTGAGATAACTCCAGAGGGTTTCCCAATAGAAAAAGGATACTCCATTTAAGCGGCGATCGCGCACAATTTTAACCTGTTCCTGGATTTGTTTCATGGGGACTGAACGGACCAACGTGCCGGTGAGGATGCCGATGCCGACGGGAATTTTCTGTTGGGCTGCCTGGATTGCCGGTTGGGCTAACTCAGATTTAAAGACATCTAAATCATTGCGATAGACCTGAACCAGCAATTCATCCACCCAACCGCGTTCTACCCAGGTTCCCCAATCTTGCAGATATTTACGATAGGCAAAGTCTTGGGAGTTGGGAGAAAGGGAGACAATGCAATCGGGATTGACGGATTTAATGGCTTGATAGAGGGTTTCCATAAAGGTGGAAATTTTATTTGCACGCCAGCGCATCCATTCGGCATCGTAGGGGTTATCCGGTGGGGGTGAACCTTGATGTTCTTGGCGATATAATTCCACGGTAAAACTATCATAACCCGATTCGACAGGCATTCCGAAATGGTCATCGAGTTGGATGCCATCGATATTATAGTGGCTGACTAATTCGACAATTAGTTCTAGGATGAAGTCTTGGACACCAGGATGCAAGGGGTTTAGCCAAACATTTTCAGGGACGAGAAATTGTTGCCAGGTTTGTCTTGAAGCGGGAGGGTTGGGAATATCAGCGGGATTGAGTTCATCGGGGATTTCAGTTGGCGTTTGCTGACCTTGTTGGGTTGCACTTAGCCATTGGGGGTGCAATGTAGCTAAGTTGGAGTTGCGGGGGGTCATGAATCCATATTCAAACCAAGGGATGATTCGGATGTGATGGCGATCGCCTAATTGAATGAGTTCATCCAGGACATCTGCACCTAAATGAAACAGCCGCAAGAAGGGTGCTTGAGACCTTCCAGTTTCTCGTTTAGCAACGGCACTTTCATAAAAGGTGTTGCCTCGATTCCAGACGACTGGATACAGGGTATTAAAATTTTGTTCTCCAAGTTGGTGCATGGCGAGATGCACTCCCCAGGGGGTAAAGAGTACCCCACTGGCAACATTGGTTAACCACACGCCTCTAATTTCTGTAGAGGCGGGTGTTTCGGGTTGGGTTGCTTCTAAGGACAAGGAAGGAAATAGGAACCAGGAAATTAGTACGCCTAGAATTACTCCGTATGCCCATCGGATCCAAGTTTGTTCGCGCATCAATCTCAAGGATACCCGATTTCAGATTAGCCAAGGGATAACTATATCATGAAATAGCCTGGTTTTTATGAAATCTCTGTAAAGTTGAGGGAGTTTTGGACAATATTTTATGAGTCTTGGGGTAGAGGTAATTTTAGATGGATTGGGGTAAGTTATTTTTATTTCTATTAGGATGTTGCGATTAGTAGGAGGCAGAGCCTCCGATTTGGCATTCCCAGGCAGAGCCTGGGAACGAGGTTCGGGGTTTAGGATAGGGGGGAGTTAAGTTTGAGGATTGTCCTGTTTCTTGGGTTGCGATCGCACCGGGACGGGGGAAATAGCCGGTTCTGAAAATAGGGCTTGAAAACTATTGCGCCGATCTTCTGGAGATTCTGATGCTACTTTTCCCCACAGGCTTTCCCAATAGAAAAAGGCGAATCCTGCAAATTGGCGATCGCGCGCAACTTTAACCCGATCTTCTATCTCGGCAAAGGAAATCGGACGTTTCATTGTTCCCGTTAAAATCCCTACTCCCACCCGAGTTAAATTCCGGGCATACCATACCGTGGAAATATCTAACTCGGTCTCAAATCGACTTAATTCTGAATGATACACCTGTAAAAATAACTCATCAATCCATCCCGATTCCACCCAAGTTAACCAATCTTGCAAATAGTAACTATAGGCAAAACTTTGAGAATTGGCTGCCAGGGAAATCGAACAATGAGGATTGACAAATTGCACCGCTTGGTAGATGCGTTCCATAAAATCATTAATCTTGTCCGCCCGCCAACGTACCCACTGAGCATTATAGGGATTACTGGGGGGAGTATCTCCCCAATGTTCTGCTTGATAGAGGGCGATGGTATAAGGGTCATATCCTAACTCAACCGGCAAACCAAAATTATCATCAAATTGAATCGCATCAATGGGATAATTGGCTACCACTTCCACAATTAACCGCAGGAGAAAATTTTGCACCTCGGGATGGAGGGGATTTAACCAAACCTGCTGAATCGTTAAGGGATTTTCGTTAAAAATTGGGGCTAATTCTTCCTCTCGCAGATTCTCACTGTTATCCTGGTGTCGAGTTACCCAGTCTGGGTGGCGTTTCACTAATTCTGAATTGGCGGGTGCCATGAACCCATACTCAAACCAGGGCACCACCCGCAACCCCAGAGACTGACCATCGGCGATAATTTCCCCGAGGACATCGTTACTGCCCCGCATCAGGGAGAGCAACCAATCCTGCGATCGCCCAGTTACCTGCTTAGAGGCTACACTCGGATAAAAAGTCTGTCCCCGATTCCAAACCACGGGATAAACTGTATTAAAATTAAGGTCGGAGAGTTCCTGCAAGGCATGATGAACCGCCCCAGGCACAAACAAGACATCACTCCCCACATTGGTCAACCAGACCCCACGAATTTCTTCCCGCGCTGGAGTTTCAGATGTAGCCATATCAGGGATAAAACCTATCGACCAGGCGACTGCCATCAGTAAACCCAAGGCGACATTTAAGAATCTGCGAACGTTGCGGTTCATTTCGTAGCCACACTTAACCGTTGATATGGACCTACCCAGCCAAACTTTATGAAAACACCCATCTAACTACGATCTCTAGTCGTTAATTTTTGTTAAGATTAACCCAACACAGCCTACACCGGACGGATAGTGCGGCCCCCAGATGCCCCGATCGCGTCTGTTTTTTCCGGATCCGTCGCTGAACTTGCCTTTGTTCCCTCTGCCTTGGAGATATTGGATGCTACGACTCGAACATATTAGTAAAATTTACCCGACTGGCGAAGTTCTCAAAGATATTAACTGGGAAGTCAAACCGGGCGATCGCATTGGTTTAGTCGGCGTCAACGGGGCCGGAAAATCTACCCAACTCAAAATCGTTGCTGGGGAAATCGAACCCACTGCCGGAGAAATTATCCGTCCGTCCAACCTCCATATCGCCTACCTCACCCAAGAATTCGAGGTAGACCCCACCCGTACAGTCCGGGAAGAATTTTGGACAGTGTTTACCGAAGCAAACCAAGTCCAGCATGACTTGTTGGACGTCCAACACGCGATGGAAAGTGCTTCCGAGGCAGAACTGGACAAACTCATCCACAAACTGGACAAACTCCATCGCAAATTTGACGCCTTAGATGGTTATACCCTAGAAGCGCAAATCGAGAAAATCCTGCCGGAAATGGGATTCGTCGCCGAAGATGGCGATCGCCTCGTCAGCGCGTTCAGTGGCGGTTGGCAGATGCGGATGAGTTTAGGCAAAATTTTGTTACAGAGTCCTGACTTATTGCTGCTGGATGAACCGACAAACCACCTAGACCTAGAAACTATCGAATGGTTGGAAACCTACCTCAAGGGATTAATCACCCCAATGGTTATCGTTTCCCATGACCGGGAATTCCTCGATCGCCTCTGCACCCAAATCGTCGAAACCGAAAGAGGCGTCTCCACCACCTACCTCGGCAACTATTCCTCGTATTTAGAGCAAAAAGCCTTCAACCGCGAAGCGCAACTGAGCGCCTACGAACGCCAACAGAAAGAAATCGAGAAACAGCAAGTCTTCGTTGAGCGCTTCCGGGCGAGTGCCACCCGCAGTACCCAAGCCAAAAGCCGGGAAAAACAACTCGACAAAATCGAACGCATCGAAGCCCCTGAAGGCACCTTAAAAACCCTTCGTTTCCAATTTCCCCCAGCCCCTCGCAGTGGACGAGAAGTCGTAGACATCAAAAACCTAGTCCATACCTACGACGACAAAATCCTCTTTTTAGGCACCGATTTGTTCGTCGAACGAGGCGATCGCATCGCCTTCTTAGGACCCAACGGTTGCGGCAAATCCACCCTGCTGCGAATGATCATGGGAATGGAAAAAGCCAACGAAGGCAGCATCCAACTCGGACAACATAACGTCATTCCCGGCTACTTCGAGCAAAATCAAGCCGAAGCCTTAGAACTAACAAAAAGCGTCATGGACACCATTCATGACGAAGTACCCGAGTGGAAAAACGAAGAAGTTCGCACCTTACTCGGACGATTTCTCTTCAGTGGAGACACCGTATTCAAACCCGTAGAAGCCCTCAGTGGAGGAGAAAAAGCCCGTTTAGCCCTAGCAAAAATGCTCCTACGTCCCGCCAACTTGCTACTCCTAGACGAACCTACAAACCATCTAGACATCCCCGCCAAAGAGATGCTAGAAGAAGCCCTGCAAAACTACGATGGCACGGTTATTATTGTCTCCCATGACCGTTATTTTATCTCCAAAGTCGCCAATAAAATAGTCGAAATCCGCGACGGCGAATTCCGACCCTACCTCGGCGACTATCATTACTACCTGGATAAAATAGCCGAAGAAAAAGAGCAGGAACGTCAAGCGAAAATAGCTGCTGAAAAAGCCGCTAAAAAAGCAGCCAAACAGTCCAAAGCTACTGCAAAAGGCAAGTAGTTTTTGTGGCCCCACTCGCCCGCACCCTGTTCGCGTAGCGTTCCGTAAGGAAAGGGTGGGGCTACACGGACAAAGCCCGCCTGCGCGGGCTAAAATCCATCTCATTCTGCGCGAAATCTTATTCAGTGAAAATCCCTGAAATCAGTGGTTAAAATCCCCACCCCTCATTTATTATAATAATGCCCTTGAGTAGCCACCACATTCCCCGACCATAACGTACAATTTTGAGGTGAACTCCCCGCAGGAACTAAAGTCCCTTCAATCCGTCCCGGTGAAACCATTTCCCCCTCAAATTTCATCATCCCACCTTGACAACAAGTCCCCGTATAATACATCGTCCAGGTGACTCGATTTCCCTCAACTTTCCCTAATATTTCCGCATCGGAACAAGCATTTGGATTCACATTAAGAATTCGCCCCGATAATTCTATCCCGCTTTGTTGCAGAGATGTCACCATCGAATAATTGGGTTGGGTACTCACACTTAAGTCCGTATGTGCAGTCACCTCAATGGCAAGTCTCCATTGTCCACTCACAGGACCTAGATTGTTTTGGCTGATTTGGATTGACTGCTGTCGCAGCAAGGGTTTCATCCCCAAATCTCGGGCATCTGCACTCATGATACCGGCAACAAACAGGAATCCCAAACTGGAAAAAACGCCAAGGGATTTTAATGAATTTAATCTCACAATCATCCTCCGAGAACACCAAAGTTGATAGGTTCACCCTATTGGAGTTCTCGGGGAGGCGGATTTTTTTTGACCTGATGTGAACTTTTATTAAAAAAACTTGTGTTTTAGCCCGATTTACGATATGTTCCCCCATATTGGGTACTCTGTACTTGCTCTCCCTTGTGCCAAGCAAACCCGCCCACGGAACGACTGGCACGGATACCCATTTTGTAATATTCGACAAGGGCGCGAATAAAGGCGGTGTAGTGCTGCCGAATTGCGGGGTTTTTGACAGCGACAAATTGGCAGACAAATAGGGTGAACCCAAACCAGGAAAAGGTCACTTTGTCATAACCAATCTGATTTTTGAGTTTATCCCCTGTCGAGGGTTTCTGTTCTGGATAACTGCCATCTTCGTTCAAATTCTCAAATTGCTTTTTTAGCAGTCCAGTTGCGGTTCGCCATTTCTTCACCGGAACGACATAATAAGGTTCTAATGACCATTCAATGGGTGCATTAACTTCTTCTTCCAGGGTTTTTGAAAACAATTCCCAGGGGGTGACGAAGGGATAGGGCGCTTTAAACCCGGGGGAGAACAATTTATGCCAGAAGGGTAAAACTTGGAAGAATTTGGGATGGTTCTGAGTCTGTTGATAAATTGCCTGATGCCATGTTTGTAGAGAGGGATGAGCAATTTTAATCAGTTGCCATTGTTCTTTATAGAGATTGACTCTGGAGTTAATTAAGTCATGTTTATGTTGGGAAATTTTGCCTTGTTCTAAAGCATCGGCAATGGGGTCGCTGAAGTTTTCCATAAATTTCGCCCGCCAACAGTCGGCAATCATCTGCTGATTGGTCCTAGAGTTATGCCATTCTGCCTGTTGTTGTAGGGTTTGGCACTGTTCTAACAGGCGATCGCTGGGTAAACTCGCGATTAACTGGGCAATTTTCTCCGATTCATCCGGGGTCATGGGACTCATGTTCTTGACCTCAATCGCAGTTTTCCCCGTAAATTATACCTAAATCTCCCCCAATTTACCCAGTTTTAAACCTAAGTGAGGGGTGAAACACCTCATCCCCCCGCCTTAATTCCCCGTAACCCGCGAAATATCTTTGCTAATTATACCAGAGTGGGGATTTTTTGCAAGGACGCCGATCGCCTAAATATTACAAATATCTCACTCCCATTTGGGGTGAGCGATCGCTGCATTATGTCCCCAAACCAGCGAAAATATAAATATAGCATTAAAGGAGAAAACTCCAATGAAAGCCACCCTTTTAAAAATCGCTGCACTCTCAATCACCCTATTATCTGCCACCCCTGCCTTTGCCCAAAATCCCACCCACATCAACCAATTAATCGAAACCAACCTCGAAGGTGCCGCCTGCGATCTTGCCGGTGCAGACTTAAGCGGGGCCCATCTGATTGGTGCCGACTTGCGAAATGCGGACCTCTCGGGTGCCAATCTCCAAGATGTCAACCTCGAAGGTGCCGACTTAACCGGCGCAAATTTGCAAGGGGCCAATCTTAAAGGGGCCTATATCAACAGCGCCACCTTAACCCGAACCAATCTCGAAGGAGTCAATCTCACCGATGCCAATCTCTCCTTTGCCGATTTATCCGATGCCAACTTAAGTGCTGCCAATTTGGCCAATATTAATTTAATAGGGGCCAATCTCCAAGATACGGTCATGCCCAAAGAGATGTTAGGATTAGTTCAATAAATGGGAATGATGGTAATAGACCTCAAGAATAGCTGCGGTTTGTCGCTTCAAATGCTCCCCTTACCGCAGTTCTTCGCACCCCCCTCTCCACCGAATGCCGAATTTCAACAGACATTGCGCGATCGCCGCTGAGATGGCGATCGCGCTTTACACGACTTTTATGTATTATTCTATATTTCTCAACACAATAAGCAGTTTTTGAGCTATTCAGCCCCTCCCATCAATTTCTTGAGGGAAGTTAGACCTTTCTTAACCCGACGAGAAACGGTTACAGAACTAATCCCCATCCGTTCCGCTGTTTCTTTCTGGGTCAAATCATGGAGAAATACAAACTCTAGGACCTTGCGAGTCCCATCCTCTAGTTTGCCTAGGGCCAATTGTAGGCGAATTTGGTCTTCCTGCGCTAACTGGAAACTGCGATACCCGGCATCCGGCACTAATTCCCCAAGGGATGCTGCGCCTTCGTCATCATCCTGCACTGGAGCATCCAAACTCAGGGGAGCTCGGTTGCGACAGGCGAGTTTGATTTCTTGCCATTCTGTAACAGAAACCTTTAAGGCAGATGCCACTTCCACATCGGAGGGATGGCGATTGAGCGTTTGTTGCAGTTTCAGGATTTCCTTGCTTGCCTGCCGTTGCAGGGTTAACCAATGGCGCGGAATCCGCACTGATGGACTTTTATCCCGCAGATAATGTTGAATTTCCCCACGAATGTAGGGAACCGCAAAGGAACTGAATGCGTGTCCCTTCGACATATCAAACCGTTCGATCGCCCGAATCAAGCCCAAACAGCCCACTTGCAGGAGATCGTCATAAGTTTCCGTACACTGTTGCATCCAGTGATGGACCTCTTTACGAACTAGCCCAATATTCAGCTGGACAATTCGATTCCGCAGATGGGTCGTGGGAGAGGTTTGGTATTCACGTAGGAGTTCCAAACTCTCACTCTTGAGTTCTTTGTTGACTGTTGTAAGCATTTTGACACCCCGGTAGGTTGCTCCCTAGCCTAGTATCTTACAGGTTGGTGGTAGCCGCAGTGATCTCTAACACAGAGTTTTTACCGAATGGATGACCTTGCCTGGTCTTGCCTCCCCCTTAGTTATACCGCCACCTCGGAAAATCCGTAGGGTTGGTCGGGAAGGAATCAGGGGGTTTTCCGTAGGAGGAAGAACTGAGGATGGATTGATAATTCCCCTTAGAGGTAGTTATCCAACATTCAGCATTTTCTACATCCATTTAGACCCGGCGATCGGGCAATTTTACTCAGGGAGTCCGTGAGGACCCGTGTTCGACAACTGGACTGCTGCTGTTTTTGTTTCCGGCTACAAGCTATTTTAACTTTTTTTTGCTTCAGAGCAATAGCTACAATCATAACTATCCCTAATCAATCGGTCAAGCTCGGGGAAAAATTCTGTAAAGATTTATGGAGGGAGTGCTTGAGGCTCCTTCCCTCGGACTCGGGATGGGCGGCTAGGGCCTCCGGCTTTTTAGGAGCCTGGGGCCACCCAAGTTTTGATGAAATGCTGAAGTTTCTTAACAGAATGTTTAAAATTAGTGCCAATCTCGAACCGAAATGGTAAATTAACACAGAACACCGATTGGGGGAGGATGACGATCGCCCCCGCTTCCGCTAAAAATTACATAAACCGATATTTAGTTCATTAAGGAGCTGCGAACGATCGTGAGCCAATCAGAAGCCCCCAACCTACATTCCCTCCAGGCGGAAGTGTCTCAACTGCGCGAAGAGTTGCAGATGCGGGACCAGCTTGTTGAACAACTCTCCCAAGAACTCTTTCGGTTAGTCAAGGGCAATAACTCCTTGCTACCGACATCTCAAGATGTCCCCGAGGAATACCTGGCTCAAATGCGGTCCTTGCGCGAACAACTGCAAGGGGTTGAGGAACAGGTGACCTTTTACCAAGAGCAGATGACTCAAAAAGATGGGGAAATTTATCATCTGCGCCAATCGGTTCAGGAATTGACCGATCGCGCCCGGATGCTGGAACAGGTGGTCCAGGAACTCCCAGAAATTTATCGGCAGAAGTTCGCCGATCGCATGGAAGAGGTCAAAGACAAGGTGGAACGCCTACAACGGGAAAACCGTCAACTCCATGCCGAACTCCAAAGTGTCAGCTATCGCTTGGCGGTTAGAAGCAAGCGCAAGAATGGACATCTGGAGTTACCGAGCATTTCCGGTGGCGATGGTGGCGATATCAGTCTACCGTCCTTGGGTAATGCCTAGTCAGGTCTGGATTATTGTTGAGGATGAGGCGTCAGCAATGGGGTTCCCCAGTGCTGACTCCCAGGCGATCGCCCGGATGGTAGAAGCCCTCCAAAGGGCGATCGCTCAAACCCATCCAGGTTGTGAGGTAAAAGTCACCCCCTTTTCTCACTTAAAAGCCCTTTCTCTGCCAGATAGTGAGGTACTGTTTTGTCCCTTGAGTCTGAATATCCCTAACTCGGTAATCGGATCACTTCAACCCCCCCTCTATCGGGCTTGTCAGGATGTAGAAGGATTGCGAACCGTGGTAGCCGAACAGTGGCAGGTGGCAACGGGAACAGGTAACCTGTGGCTGCCGGTCGTACTGACGGACAAAGGTCCGATTTATGGGGAGGCGATCGGACTGGCGGACGAGCAACAACCGGGCTGTGAAGAGATAGTCCAGTACATCCAGCCAGTGCATTTGCCCGACCTTTGGCGACAACCGATTTATGCCTTGGGACGACGGCTGCTCCAGTGGCTAGAAGCGCCCCCGGCAACCTATTTAATTCAGTTTGGATGGGATGAGCAGGGTCTATGGTTTGATCGCCTCTGGCCTTTTCCAGGCATTCCCGCCCTAGCCAGTTTGGGCGTTCAAGACCCGGATTTGTTCACCTGTCATTGGTACTGTTTGACCGGACAGCCGATTTATGACCTCACTATCGTTCCGGTTCGGAAGTGAGGCAACTTAGGTGAGTATTGGAATGATTGATTTAGATAACACCCAGATGGTTAGCAGCAGAACGAGTTAAGCGGCAGCGAGGTCAGAATTGGGACTAGCGGAGGACAACTCTGGGGCGATCGCCGCCATCACTGCTTCCTGGCTGTCAAAAATTTCAAAAATGCGATCGAGCTGAGTAATTTCAAAAATCACCCGAACCGGACTTTTGAGATGGTAGATGGCGAGGCGGGACCCATGTTCTCTAGCGGTTCTCAGGGCCGAAACCAGGGTAAATAATCCAGGACTGTCAATCATCTCCACCTGACTCATGTCGATCGCGAAGAACGTCGGGCGATCGCACTGAGCGACAGCTTGTTCGATAGTCGCCAGGGTTGCCTCATCTAAACAGGCTTGGGGCTGAAAGACGATCGGCTGACGGATGGCTTGAGAGGACGTCATTATGTTTACCTCAAAAAATATCTTAATCAGGACTTGATAATAAACACGCACTGAAGAAAGCAGCACGCTATTTGTTCCAGCATCCATCCAATTTGTCCCCTGAGGGTTGTCACCCATCACCGCTGAGTTGTGAATTCAATCACCCCGAACGGGAAAGTGACCGATACTGGCTCATATCAGTCCGATTGTAAGCGTTCTACTCAGTCAGAGTAGGTAGCCTAGTACACTCTTTTAAAATTTAATATAATTAACCTGTGTTTTGATAACTTAACAACATCGCACATTGACCAGAATCACCTGTAGGGATGGCGATCGGCATGAGAGCGCTTATAGCGGGAATCCCCTCCTATATAGCCGGTCCTGTAGCAGTCTAACAATAGACTTGATGTAGAGGCGAGCAAGCGAATCGCCTCTACATTATTTAGGGGTAATGGGTAAGTCTTAAAGGAATTGTCCAATCCCTGTAAACGCACTATATATTGAATAACCAAATATTCAATTACAGAATAAATAGATAAAACCGATGGCAAAAGGCAAAAGATAACGCGATTCTTTTGCCTTCTTACCATTGATTAAAGGGTGAGATTAGTTGCCTCTAACCTTCTCAGACCAAATCCGAGTGGGCAGACCCCAGACATAGATAAACCCTTCTGCTGCTTTATGGTCGAAGGTATCATCCGCCCCATAAGTCGCCAGATCCGGCGCATAGAGAGACTCATTCGACTTGCGCCCGACAATATTCGCCGTTCCCTTGAACAGTTTAATGCGGACCGTGCCCGAGACTCGCTCTTGGGTCTTTTGAATGAACGCATCAAGGGCCATCTTCAGGGGACTGTACCACTGACCGTTGTAAACCATTTGGCTGTAGGTTTCTTCGATGCCGCGCTTGTATTGGGTGACATCTTTGGTGAGGGTGAGACTTTCGATATCTCGGTGAGCTTGAATCAGGACGAGGAGGGCCGGGGACTCGTAGATTTCCCGAGATTTAATCCCCACCAGACGATTTTCGATCATATCGATGCGTCCGACCCCATGACGACCCACCACCTCATTCAACTCTGTAATCAGGGCGACGGGAGAGAGGGCCTTGCCATTGACATGGGTGGGGAGACCTTGCTCAAAAGTGATTTCCACATATTCCGGTTCATTCGGAGTATCGGCGATCGCCTTCGTCATCACATAGATTTCTTCTTCCGGTTCAGTCCAGGGGTCTTCCAGGGGTCCCGCTTCCACACTCCGTCCCAACAGATTGCGGTCAATACTGTAGGGAGAGGACTTTTTAACGGGAGTGGGGATGCCAAACTTTTCACCATAAGCAATGGTTTCTTCCCGACTCATACCCCATTCCCGGGCCGGTGCGAGGACCTTGATATTGGGATTAAGAGCGGCGATCGACACATCGAACCGCACTTGGTCATTGCCCTTGCCAGTACAGCCGTGGGCCACCGCATCGGCCCCATATTTTTCCGCCGCCTCCACCAGGATTTTGGCGATTAGGGGTCTAGCTAGGGCTGTTCCCAGGGGATAACGGTTTTCATACAAAGCATTGGCTTGAATGGCGGGAAAAGCATAATCTTTGACAAAGATTTCCGTCACGTCTTCCACCAGGGAGATACTGGCACCGGAGGTTAGAGCCTTTTCCTTAATGGGGCCAAGTTCTTCACCTTGTCCCAAATCTGCCGCTAGGGTAATCACGTCTTCAACGCCCCACTCTTCTTTTAAGTAGGGAATGCAAACGGAGGTATCAACTCCTCCAGAATATGCCAGGACGACTTTGGTAGCGCGACCCATTACTTTTTGCCTCTACTGCAATACCGATCAACTGTTCATTATTAACCAAGTTCTCCGGATTTCATAGCTTTTTTGTCAGGGATTGCCGAGATTTGTGTTGGAGGGATTTGGAGTTTTAGAGGGAGAGTTTAGGGTTTAGGGTTTAAGTTTTATAAAAGCGCTTGAGAGGGTTTGGAGAGCCGATGTCTCAAGGGGTTGAATTTCCAGGGGAGAGGGTTTGGAGGAGACTGAGCCGGGAATTGCAGGAAGCGCGGCGATCGCCTTGTAGAGAAACGGGACAAAAGTAGCAACAACCCGCCCGTTTGCCCCGTCAGTCCTAGTCTGAGGGAAAGGGTAATTATCTGGGATGGGGGGGAAAGGCGATCGCCTCAGCTTCTCCTGGGGAGTGATCCGACCCATCCCTATAGATCTGGCTCATCGGTGTTTTAGGGACAACCCACTCATCGGGGAATCCCCATTCACGCTGAATGGGGGAAAAGAGTTGCTTTCTTAAAATTACGCGCTTTGCTTGTTAGTTTGGTAGATTTCAGCCGCCGTTTGAACCAGTGCCTTGAGGTCCTGAGTATCAAAGGGCTTACTGATGCATTTAAAAACATTCGCTTTATTCATCATATCTTCCGAGGCTTCTAGGGCATCCTCACTGTACCCGGTTAACAGAATGCCGATGGTATGGGGGAAACGGACTCTTGCCTTGCTCAACAATTCCAAACCCGTCATTTCCGGCATACTCTGATCCGTAATAATCACCGCCATTTCCCCTTCTGTATCCAGCAGGGCGATCGCATCGAGAGGGCTTTCTGCTCTGTGTACCTGAAAGTCGCGGCGAAACGTCCTGTACAGTAGATCCAGGTTGTCTCGCTCATCATCCACTACCATGAGTCTAAGTTTAGACATAGATTAAAGTTGCTCCAGCCATCTCTACTTTCCCATTTTATTCGGATTCCTTGGAAGTCTCGCGGAACCGATCGCGAACGAGAGACCACAGATTGAGTGCAGCACCCTCCCCTTGGCATCTCAGAATAGCACTACGGGTCTATCTTCTTATTGTTCTTATTTTACCGGGGAATGTCCCCCAGTTGAGAAGGGACTGAAAAACCCGATCCCCTCTGAGATTGCCCAGGGACGCAGATCAAAGGGGTTAAAACACCGACATCAAGACAACCCCCAACAGCATCGTTGTTGCGCCCCAGAAGCGATCGCGAATCCCGGACTCGTGAAACAGGAACTTACCCCACAACACCCCGAAGAGAACACTGGTGCGTTTAATGGCAATCACCTGAACCACCAGAGTTAATTTCAATGCCTGCATTTGAAACAAAACAGCGATCGCCGTACAGAATCCCATCAGACTCAACCCCAGCCAATGTTTGACAATCTGACCTCCCGGATTCTTAGACTGGCAGAATATTAAGGGCAATTGCAACAAGGCGATCGCCGAAAACACCGCAAAACTCCAAAATAGCGGCGAAGAATTTTGGACCCCCACCTTATCCACATTCGCCGTAATACTCCACAGAAACGCCACCCCCAACATTAACTTCGGCCCTGGTTCTCTCACCAGAGCCCGAAACGGCGCAAAATATCCCCGCCTGCGGTCCTGGAGATTTAATAAATAAGACCCAGCGACAATCAACCCAATTCCTAACCCATCCGCCCAACTGAGCCATTCCCCCACAATAATCGGAGAAGTAATTGCCATAAACAGGGGCGAAAAGGCAATCAGGGGCAAACAGAGGGATAAATCCGAGGTACTAATTGCCTGGATATAGAACAAAAAGGCGATCGCATTCAGCACACTGCCCACCGCCAGGGCGACCCAAAATTGACTGCCCAAATCAGGAATTCCCGCCAAAACTTGCACCGGCAGTAACACCAACGCCGTAAAAAATGACCAAGACCAAGCCACAATCGTTGCATTGATATTTTTTAGGGTTCTTTTACCTAAAACATCTTTGAGCGACGTAAAAAAGGCCGTCGAAATTGCTAAAAAAAACCAGAGCATGGGGAGTTTAGAGTTTAGAGTTTAAATGGGTGATAAAATCAGTATCCCGGACAAACCTTCGGACGCAGATCATCCGGTGTTTGCCACCGCAAAACCCTCAACCCTCCTGCAAGGTAAAAAGACACTATGAAACGTAGAAAACTCATCGGTCATGGGGCCATCGGTGCCCTGAGTGCGGCTGCCGCCACTGCTTGTAGTCCTGCCGCCAGAGGTCCTGACGCCTCTCGGGATAGCTTGCCCAGAATTCGCTGGAATATGGCCACCAGTTGGCCCGCTTCCCTGGATACCATCTATGGGGGCGCGCAAACCATCGCCCGACGGGTCGCTGAGATGACCGATAACCGCTTCGAGATTCGCCCCTATCCTGCGGGAGAACTGGTCCCGGGATTACAGGTCCTTGATGCCGTGCAAGGTGGAACCGTCCAATGCGGACATACTGCCAGCTATTATTACATTGGCAAAAATCCAGCTTTAGCCTTTGCCACCTCCGTTCCCTTCGGATTAAATGCTCAACAGCAGAATGCGTGGCTGTATCATGGCGGGGGATTAGAGGCCATGCAGCGACTGTATAGCGATTTCAATATTATTAATTTTCCCGCAGGCAATACCGGGGTGCAGATGGGGGGCTGGTTCAAGCGTCAAATCAACAGCGTCCGGGACCTGAATGGGTTGAAAATGCGGATTCCGGGACTGGGGGGACAGGTGATGGAAAAATTGGGGGTCAATGTCCAGGTGTTGCCTGGAGGGGAGATTTTTCTAGCCTTGGAACGGGGGGCGATCGATGCAGCAGAATGGGTTGGTCCTTATGATGACCTCAAGTTGGGATTAAATAAAGCGGCACAATTTTACTATTATCCTGGCTGGTGGGAACCAGGACCGACCTTGGATGTGTTGGTAAATCAGGCCCAGTGGAACCAACTGCCCAAGGATTATCAAGAAATCTTCAAAACGGCAGCGTATGAGGCCAATTTGAATATGTTAGCCCAGTATGAAGTGCTCAATCGCGAAGCTCTAGCGACCTTAAAAGCTGGGGGGACTCAGTTACTTCCCTACAGTCAAGAAATTATCGACGCGGCGAAGAAAGTCACCTTTGACTTGTATGCAGACAGTGCGCGACAAGATGCAACCTTTCGCGGGATTTATGAACAATGGAATACATTTCGCGAGGAAATGTATCAATGGACGGCAATTACGGAGTTGAGTTATAGCAATTTTGTGATTCCCAAACCTTAAGGAGGTAGGAGGCAGAGCCTCTGATTTGGCATTCCCAGGCAGAGCCTGGGAATGAGAAGAGATTTTGTAGATCCGGCGGATTTGATGGTAAAAAATTATGCTCTGGTGCATGAATGGCTGACGCCTTATGCAACCGGGGGTTCAGAACTGGTAGTTAAAGAAATTCTCAATGCAGTGGATGCGGATCTGTATGCGTTGATTGATTTTGAATCTACAAATTCCGAGAGTTATTTATTTAAACGGCAGATTGGTTCAACCTTTTTGCAACAGTTTCCGATGGCGAAAAAGGGTGTGCAAAAGTATTTGCCGTTGTTACCTCTGGCGATTGAACAGTTAGATTTGCGCGAGTATCCGGTGATTTTATCCTCATCTCATGCGGTGGCGAAGGGGGTGCTGGCGGCACCGCATCAGATGCACGTCTGTTACTGCCATACGCCGATGAGGTATGCCTGGGATTTAACCTTTGATTATCTCCAAAACAGTGCTGCGGGACGAGGATTGCCGGGTATTTTGACGCGGTATTTGCTCCATCGATTGCGACAGTGGGATGTGATTGCGGCGAATCGGGTGGATTATTTTATTGCCAATTCCCAGCATACGGCGCGGCGGATTTGGCGCTGTTATCGGCGGGAAGCGGAGGTGATTTATCCCCCGGTGAATGTGGATCGGTTTCGGTTTGAACCGCAGAAGGAGGATTTTTATTTAACTGTGGCGCGGTTGGTGCCTTATAAGAAGGTGGGGACGATTGTGCGGGGGTTTAATCAGTTGGGAAAACGGTTGGTGGTGATTGGAACGGGTCCGGAGTTGGCAGAAATTCGGGCGATCGCCGGACCCAATGTGGAGGTCCTGGGGGAACAACCGGATGCGGTGGTGGAGGACTATATGGCACGAGCGAAGGCGTTTGTGTATGCTGCCTGTGAAGATTTTGGCATTGCCTTAGTGGAGGCTCAAGCTTGTGGGACTCCGGTGATTGCTTATGGGGCGGGTGGGGCGTTAGAGACGGTTTTGGATATCCGCAACCATCCTTCTAAGGGGACTGGATTATTTTTTAGTCAGCAAACCGAAGGGTCATTAATGGAGGTGGTGGAGAGCTTTGAAGGGTTGCGATCGCAGTTTAATCCCCAGGCGGGGCCCGAGCAAGCGGCCCTGTTCACTCCCCAGGTGTTTCAGGCGCGTTACCGCCATTTTATCGATGAGTGTTATCAGAAATTTCTGACAAAAGCTTGATAAAAAGTCGATTTTATGATATATGGGTAAACAAGACTTGCTGGGACCCTTTAAGTTGGGCGATCGCACCACCAAATCAGCCAAAAAATCTGCTTTTGCTTTCTTTCCATCCCCTGTAACAATCATCGGCTAGTTGCAAGGATTGAGGCGATGAGGGTGTAATCAACTCGGCTGACGGGAAGTAAATCGGCATGAATCGCTCAGACTCAGAAAGACAGGCACTTTGAAAGAGTCGGTTTTGTCTGGGTGTCTGTGACCTGAACTCTCCAGACGCGGTGCAAAACGTCTGAAGGCTTTACAATCAGGACTGTGTGTGGTGTGAATTAAAGGAGTAAGATGACTGCCGATAGCCAACTCATCTCCGGCAAAGTGATTCGGGCGGTTGCCAGACGGACTTTTTGGCCTTTCGTCCTGAGTGGGATCAACGGAGAATTTTCCAAGCGGCTGTTCGACGTTGTGTTTTCCCTGTGCGTTCTAATCGTGTTTTCCCCGGTTTACGCGATTTTGGGTCTGCTGATTTACATTAGCTCCCCCGGCCCAATTTTTTATGTGCAGGAGCGCGTTGGCAAGAACCGCCAAAAATTCGGATGCATTAAATTCAGGACAATGGTGCTCAATGCCGACGAAGTTTTGCTGGATATCATGGAAACTTCCCCTCATCTGCGTCAAGAATTTGAGGATAATTTCAAACTCAAGCAAGACCCGAGAATTACTTGGATCGGCCATTTTCTAAGAATCACTAGCCTGGATGAATTTCCCCAATTTTGGAACGTTTTGAAAGGTGAAATGAGCGTTGTCGGCCCTCGACCTTTAGTGGTTGAAGAATTGCCCAAATATGGTCGATATATCGATAAAGTCCTTACCATTAAGCCCGGAATTACCGGATTATGGCAGGTCTCCGGTCGAAATGACATTCCCTATCCCAAGCGCATCCAAATTGACGTTTATTATGTCAATTTTAAAAACTTGTGGATGGACCTGTGGATTGTCTTAAAAACCCTTAAAGTGGTGCTGTTCCCTAAAAATAATGGGGCGTATTAACGGGCCTTGTTGCTCTGAACTGCATCAGTGCTGGGCTGGTGCAGTTCACCCCCTTTAACCCACCGACTGCGATCGGGAATTATGCTGAGGACGCAAGGCTTCAGCAAATTTTTTGCATTTCCACCCCAAACCCGGGGAAAATTCAAGAAAACGGTGACAGTTGATACCCTAAGGAAGTACAATCCATTAACATCCGGTAACGCAAACCGGACGACTCGATTTACAAAAAGTTCGCCAAAACTACGCCAAAACTATAGGATTCCTTCACATTAACTGCCAAAATTCACGATAAAGTGAAAGACTGATTTGATAAATCCCATCCTGCGCGAAACATTCCCAGGATGGGGGTCAAGGCAAAGAATCATTAGGGTGCGGTTCAGTACAGACTCAGGCGATCGCCACTGAGAGTCCAAAGACTTAACTAGAGGTTGAGAGGAAAAATCAAACAATGACGCAGCAACGTAAGCGGGCATTAATCACCGGCATCACCGGCCAAGACGGTTCTTACTTAAGCGAATTATTACTAGAAAAAGGCTATGAAGTCCACGGGATTATCCGCCGGACTTCCACCTTTAATACCGACCGGATCGACCATCTTTATGTGGACCCCCATAGTGAAGCCGCCCGGTTATTTCTCCATTACGGGGACTTAACCGATGGGGTCACTCTCCGTCGAATTCTCGAAGAAGTCAAACCTGTTGAAATTTACAACCTGGGCGCTCAATCCCATGTCCGCGTCAGCTTTGACTCCCCAGAATACACCGTGGATACGGTGGCAATGGGAACCCTGCGCCTCTTAGAAGCGATCCGCGACTACCAACATCGCACCGGGATCCAAGTCCGCTTTTATCAAGCGGGTTCCTCGGAAATGTTTGGCAAGGTCTTGGAAGTCCCCCAAAAGGAAACGACCCCGTTTTATCCCCGCAGTCCCTATTCCTGCGCCAAGGTTTACGCCCATTGGCAAACGGTCAATTATCGCGAATCTTATGATTTATTTGCCTGTAATGGCATCCTGTTTAACCATGAATGCGTGATTGACAATACCCCGGTGTTCATTCGTCAGGATGGATTAATTGACCTGGTGTCCATTGCGGAAATTGTCCCCCATGACCAGGATCCAGGCCATAAAAATCGATATACCACGGACATTAGGGACGGTAACGGGTTGGAAGTCTGGGATGCCCAAGGGTGGGTGCAAGTGACTTGCATGACGGCCACCTGGAATGGGGCCACAGAACAACCCAATAAAACCGTACATCGGATTGCGGCAGAGGGTGCGGTTTATCATGCCACCAGCGATCATGTTGTATTTGTGCAACAGGGCGAATCGGCAGTAGAAAAACCTGCCGGTGAGGTCAAAGTCGGGGATTCCTTGGCGTTGATTGACTTGCCGCGATCGCCTGAACAACTTGACCTCACCGAAACTGAGGCATGGTTGCTTGGGGTACTCGTTGCTGCCGCAGAAATTGATAGTCAAAGTCAAGTCATCTTGACAATTCCGGACACCGCTGTAGGCGATCGCCTCGCCGCCTCTTGGCGAAAAGTCTCCGGTGGAAATTGCGATCGCCTCGCCGCATCCCGTCTCCAGTTATCCGGCAACCCGGCCTACAGTGACTACTTGCGATCGGAACTGTACAGCAAATCCCAAGACAAACGCATTCCCAAGCGGATTCTCAACGCAGGCGATCGGGAACGGTTAGCCTTTTTAGACGGATTTAAAGCCGTTTCTCCCCTAGCTGGAGACACTTTCACCGTCCAAACTCCCTCCGCCCTCCTCGCTGCCGGACTCTACTGGATGTCCGTCACTACCCTGGAACAACCCGCCTGGATTGCCACCGAATCCCAAGGCGACGGGTTCCAGTATCAAATTCACATCAACGCCACCCCACCCCAAGGCACCAACCGCGCCCAAGTTGTCACCGCTGAACCCATCAACTATCAAGGATGGTTATTTGACTTAGCAACCACCAGTGGCACCTTCCATGCTGGAGTCGGCCAGGGTTGGATCCATAACTCCCCGCGCCGAGGCGAAACCTTCGTCACCCGCAAAATTACCCGCGCCGTCGCCCGCATCGTCGCCGGAAAGCAGAAGAAACTCTTCCTTGGTAACCTGGATTCTAAGCGGGACTGGGGCTATGCCAAAGACTATGTTCGCGCCATGTGGTTGATGCTGCAACAAGAAGAACCGGATGATTATGTCGTTGCCACCAATGAAACCCATACCATCCGCAAGTTTTTGGATTTAGCCTTTAATTTCGTTAACCTGAATTGGGAAGATTACGTCGAATTCGACCCCCGCTATCTCCGTCCTGCGGAAGTTGATTTATTAATTGGCGACCCCAGTAAAGCGAAGGAAAAATTAGGATGGGAACCCTCCATTACCTTTGAACAATTGGTTGCCTTAATGGTGGATTCTGACCTCAAGGCGATCGGGGTAGAATCTCCCACAGGACAACCGATTATCGATCGCGCCTTCATCCGCCAAGACAGTGGTCACATGGTGGACTAATTCGCCACTCAATCCAGTCCCCTCCCCAAGACTCTAGGGAGGGGGCCTGTTCTTCAACCAAACAGGACTTACGCATCAACCCCATATCTTGTAGGGTTGATTCGCGAATCAACCCTACATTTAGTGTCTAGTCTTAAATAGTGCGGAAGTCCTGTCAAGGGAAAGTGCGATCGCCGCCTCGTTCAAGTATTAAGTATCAGAGGTCAAGCTAAATGGAATCATTAGACTTAAAAGACAAACGCATTCTCGTCACCGGAGGGGCCGGATTTTTAGGTCGGCAAGTCATCGACCAATTAACCCAAAATGGGGCCGATCGCGATAAAATCACCGTCCCGCGATCGCGTGATTCTGACCTGAGAATCATGGAAGTTTGTCAGCAGGTTGTCCAACAACAAGATATTATCATTCACCTCGCCGCCCATGTCGGTGGAATCGGCTTAAATCGCGAAAAACCCGCCGAACTCTTCTATGATAATTTGATGATGGGGACGCAACTCATTCATGCCGCCTATCAAGCCGGTGTGCAGAAATTTGTCTGTGTCGGTACCATCTGCGCCTATCCCAAATTCACCCCCGTCCCCTTCAAAGAAGATGACCTTTGGAATGGATATCCAGAAGAAACCAATGCGCCTTATGGGATTGCCAAAAAAGCCTTATTAGTCCAACTGCAATCCTATCGACAACAATATAATTTTAACGGCATTTATTTACTGCCTGTTAACTTATATGGACCGGAAGATAACTTCGACACCAGCAGTTCTCACGTCATCCCCGCCTTAATTCGCAAAGTTCATGAAGCCCAAGAACGGGGAGATAAAGAATTAGTGGTGTGGGGAGATGGTACCCCTTCTCGGGAATTTCTCTACTCCACCGATGCCGCCCGAGGGATTGTGATGGCAACTCAATCTTACCATAAATCGGACCCGGTTAATTTGGGAACCGGCTATGAAATCACCATTCGCGATTTAATTGAACTGATTTGCGAATTGATGGGATTTGAGGGTAAATTGGTTTGGGATACGGAGAAACCTAATGGTCAACCTCGCCGCTGTTTAGATACGGAACTGGCTAAAAAAGAGTTTGGATTTACGGCAGAGGTTGGGTTTAAAGAAGGATTGCAAAAAACTATCGCCTGGTATCGGGAAAATGCGGCTTAGGTAGCAAATTTTGTGACTAGAAACGGCTAATGATAGCGGATTATCCTGTTTTTAGAATACCCCTTAAATGTAGAGGCGAATCGCAAATTGCCTCTACATTTTTTAGGATTTAATGTTAAAATCTGTGCGATTCAGGTCACAATTTTATGATTGACAATTCCCAAATGTCTCTCGACCCTCAACTAGAGAAAGCCCAACTCAGACTGAAGTTACTCCAAAAGCGAAACGCTTTTTTTCCAGCAGAATGGCAGGAGAAAAGTGATCGCCTTTGTCACCATCTAAAATCCTCAGATTTATATCAGCGTTCCCGAACTATTTTAGCCTATATTAGTTTTCGCCAAGAACCGGATTTAAGTTTTTTATTCACGGATACCAATCATCAATGGGGACTGCCTCGTTGTGTAAAGAAGCAGTTAGTGTGGCATCGCTACAGTATTGGGGATCCGCTACAACCGGGTAAGTATGGCATTTTAGAACCGCTACCGGATGCGCCAATCTTGCAACCGGAGGAAGTTGATTTAATTTTAGTCCCATCGGTGGGATGCGATCGCCAGGGGTATCGCCTCGGATATGGGGGTGGATTTTACGATCGCCTACTGTCCCTTCCCCAATGGCAGTCTAAACCCACCGTGGGGATTTTGTTCGACTTTGGCGATTTACTCCAACTACCAATCGCTTCCTGGGATAAACCCTTGCAGGGAGTTTGTACCGAACTTGGATTGAGACAAATCCCATCAAAATGAGTGGGAGGGGACTGGAGAGAAAAGCGCAGTTTTTTTATGTAAATTTAAGGTTTTATTATAATTTTTCCCATCTTAACCAACCGGGATGTAGACTTTAGGCAGAATAAATTTTCTGACTCCCTACTCTCCCTACTTCGCACTTATGAAACCCACATAAAACCCCCTTTTTTCTATGCCAATCGCTTTTCGACTCTTGAAGAGAATGTATTTAAGGTACTGAATTAGAAAGTAGTTTAGGAAAGCGATCTTTTAGAGATTGATTAAAATAATACTGACACCAAAACTCAGCAATATCTAACAACATAGAGAGAGAATTGGGATTCAATCCATTACCATAATTTATGTCATAGTTTTCCGCATATTCTCGGGCTAATTGGTATGTATAATATAGATATTCTTGATTAATAAAACAACAAAGAGCATAATCAATTTTGAGTAAGTTACCACTGCGAATAAAATGGACAGTTGCCCATTCCGTTCGGCGATAATCGTTCCCTTGGTAGATTTTAATTTCCTCCCGGAGGGCTTCTATCGATTGTTCGTGTTGGGGACTTACTTCCTCGATCGCTGCTTCCATTTGGGCGATCGCCTGACTTACAATGGCTTTGTGCGCTTGCCATTCGCTCTGATCAAAGTGATCGTCCCGGGTGCTCTCCATTGATTCCCAGACCCGTTTAGCGATATGCACGGCGAAATGTTTTGCGGGTTGACGATCTTTACACAAACTTTTAATACTGGTAAGTCGGGTAACTTGAAGACAGTTTGTTCCACTGTCTTCCTGAATTTCTTTAATGGTCTTGAGCCATTTTTTAATAATATTTGCAATTTTCGTTTCCTCAAGTTGTTTGGTCATGTTAGCACTCACTTTTATTGGGAAAACCTGGAAATGATTTATTTGTTTTTGATAAAATTATTTTAGCAGATGCCGGATTAATTTAAGTCACTCTTTGTGATTTTGATTTTTATGGATTATCCTCAAATTATCCTAAATATTTTAGCCTAAAATAGGGGGGTTATGGTACGCTATTCCTATTCCTGTTTAAATCCCTTGGATTGTCTTTATTCTCAACTTTCAAGGCTAACCTTTATGAAAGATTCCCTCAAACTGACCGCTTCGCGTCAAACCCAATCCCGATGGAGACGGTTGGGCCTTTATGCCCTGTTGAGTGCGATCGCCTTCCTCACCCTACTCCCCCTAATTTGGCTGATTAGTACCGCCTTCAAATCCCCGACTGAAAACATCTTTCAAGTTCCTCCGCAATTCCTCCCCGCAGAACCTACCTTCCAGAACTTTGTCCGGGTATGGCAAGCGAGTCCCTTCGGACAATATCTGTTTAATAGCACCCTGGTTGCGGTCCTAACGGTGAGCTTTAATGTGATATTTTGTGCCTTAGCGGCTTATCCCCTGGCCCGATTAGAATTTCCTGGGAGGAATCTAATTTTTTCCGGGATAGTCTCTACGATTATGATTCCCTTTCAAATCGTGATGATTCCCTTGTATATTTTAACCGTCCAATTGGGATTAAAAAACACTTATTTAGGGATTATCTTCCCCTCTCTCGCCTCAGCCTTTGGCATCTTTTTATTGCGCCAAGCCTTTCAAGGCGTTCCGAAAGAGTTAGAAGAAGCAGGACGAATGGATGGCTGTTCAGAATTAGGGATTTGGTGGAATGTGATGATTCCGGCAGTGAGACCGGCGCTAGTGACGTTAGCTCTGTTTGTCTTTATCGGGTCTTGGAGTGATTTTCTGTGGCCGTTACTGGTAATTGATCGTCCAGAATTTTATACATTGCCCCTAGGGGTGGCGCGATTAGAAGGGACATTTTCTTTAGATTGGCGGCTGATTGCGGCGGGGTCAACGATCGCCATCGCCCCAGTCTTACTCTTATTTCTCCTATTGCAGCAGTACATTGTCCCCACGGATGCCGGGACCGGAGTCAAAGGGTAAGTATAAGCAGGGGGTTAATTTCCCCCTCCCCCTACTTCGACTGGAGAGAAAGGGCCGCTTTGGGATAGGCAATCCGTTTGTGATTGAACTGTTGCCAAACCCTCACAAAGATTTCGGCAATTTTCGGCATTTCTTCCCGTTTCAGACCGGACTCACCCAGTTGATTGTCGTGCCAGCGGGCTTTGAGAATTTTATTCACCATATTCAGGGCTTCCTCTTCGCTGACATCCTTGAGACTGCGTAAGGCTGCCTCACAAGAGTCCGCCAACATGACGATCGCCGTTTCCCGAGATTGGGGAATCGGACCATCATAGCGGAAATCTTCATCCCGGACTTCTCGCCCCTCTTGTTGAGCACGTTGTTGTGCTTGATGATAAAAATAAGCAATCAACATCGTGCCTTGATGTTCGGGAATAAAGGCTTGAATGGCTTTAGGTAAACGGAATTTTCGCGCCATCACCAGCCCTTCGGTGACGTGCTTTTTAATAATGGCCGCACTTTCCCAAGGGTCATCAATTTCATCATGTTTGTTCGGTCCCCCCATTTGGTTTTCGATAAACCCTTGGGGGTCGTGCATTTTTCCGATATCATGATACAGTGTACCCGTCCGAATCAATTCCACATTACAGCCGAGTTCCTTCGCCGCAGCTTCGGCGAGGGTGGCGACAAACAGGGTATGTTGGAAGGTCCCCGGCGCTTCGGAAGCCAAACGTTTTAACAGAGGACGATTGGGGTTCGCCAGTTCTGCCAGACGGATGGGGGTTACCAGGTCAAACAGATGTTCGAGGTAGGGACTCAAACCGAGGGCGACAATACTCCAGGAGACCCCAGCGATCGCCTGAATCCCAGCGGCCCCGAGAATGGTGTACCAAATCGTCCCGGCAGTGGCACTGGGAATCAGGCTGCCAATTAGGTAAACTCCACCTTGGGTTAAACCGGCCACACCCCCAACCATTGCCAGTTCTTCTCGCGATCGCGTTCGTCCGGCGAGGATACCACTGATTAAACCCGCTGCCGCATTCGCCAGCAAATAAGTCCACTCAATTTCCATGCCTAGGGGTAAGAGGAAACTCAGGAGTCCCACAACAGTCCCCGAGAGGATGGACCCGTAGAAACTGCCGAGTAATAACCCGACTGCCGGTAAGGTGGTGTAAGGAATCCCCAGAGAAATCAGCAGTGGGGCCGTCAAGGAGAGGAGTAACACCAGAGTGCGATCGCGCCGTCGTAACTTCGGATGCACCCTCCGTTCCGTCAGCCAAAAAATTCCCACAGCGATCGTCACCGTTCCGCCAAACCCAAAGAGTCCCACCCAATTAATTTCGCGGCGACTCAAATCAAAGCGATCGAGCAGCACAAATTGCGACTGAGAAATCGCTTCACCCTGTTCAATAATCACCTCCCCTTGTTCAACGCTGACAAAAACCGGCTTGACTTCCAGGGCCGCTTGTTCAGCGCGGACTCGGGTGCGTTCTAAATCTTTGATTAAATTAGGCTGTAGGACCTCTAACAACAAATTCTGAGAGAGTTCCACTGCCCCCTGTGGCACCTGACCCTCCAACTGGATCATCACCGCCATTTGCAGAACATTTTTCGGCAGTCCCCCTGGAATCCCTTGGGACAACATCCGCTTTAAGGCATTCTGGAGACCCAATTGAGTTTGAATCCACTCTTCATCGGAGAGTTCAAATAAATTGAGACCGTAAATATGGGTTGAGGCGACACTGGTTGTATCGGCGATCGCCGCCACCGCTAATCGGTAAGTTTGACGCGCCTGGGAAATTTGCTCAACCAATCCCGAAAAGGGCACCGACCCCCCGCGTTTGCGGTACGTTTGCAGTTCCATCACCGCTTGCTGTCCGGAGTCCGTTAACAGACCCCGTTCCACCGCCCAATCTGCCGCCGACGAGTTATTGGGGTTCTGGTCTGAATTGCTGGGGATATCCACCATTGGCGCATCTTCTCCGGCTGCCCTCACCACCGCATTATATTCCCACTCTTGCGCCTGTCTTAGATAAAGCTGGGTAGAAGTAGACAAGATGGTGGTATCCACAAAGGGAAATTGCCCCCCAACTTGGCGCAATTGGGTCCCTTCGTCCAACACTCGTTGGAGGACTTTCTCAATCTGCTGAGAGACGGGGCGATCGATCATTAAAACCGGACTGGACCCAATGCGGGCCGCCCTGCGATTGTCTTCGGTGGTTTTGGTATCCTCTACCCTAGCATCGAACGGGGCGATAAAGGTTTGTGGGGCAATGGTCCCTACATCCAGTTGCGGCTGATTGTAAAAGCGCTGTCCGATGGTTGCGGTGAGGCAAGTCACCGCCAGCAGAACCGCTACAGGTGAATGGACTGTGCTATTCATCCGAGATTGGAGTCCCTTTGTCCAATCCGTCGGTTTAGTCGAACCTGGACCGGGAGGGGCGGGTAACTCGCGGGGCAAAGACGGAGGGGACCCTTGAGGTAGGGTCCCTCTCTTCAGCCGATTGCTTTTGGAAAGATTGCGCGAGTAAATGTTGGCGCAATCTCTCCCCCATTGTTCGAGTTGCCGAGTCAGCATCTGAATTGATCTCATGGATCTCTCGTGCCTGTTCTAAAATAGAGAATTGCGAGGACTAGAAGGCAAGGCGTTATGCACTATTATAGAGGCACTCTTCCGAAGCCTAACTCTTCACCCCCAAAGGCGGGGATCGGTTGGGTAAATTAGCTCAGGCGGGGGTTTCAAGCCGTTGGTTTGCCTAGAAGGTCCGTTCAGGATTAGATAAATCGCACCACCCAGGGGCTTTCTGGCCCTAATCTGTGGTTAAAGACTGAAGATTGGGTAAACAATACCTTCGCCAACTCACGGGAGAGCTAACGTAGTACACTTGTTGGTTACCACAACTACATAAGACATCTACATTAGCATAAGAAAGACATCTTACCACTTTTACAATGCATTAGCCCAGTCTTCGGGGCCACGAATGTACGTCAATTGAGCCGGATTGCCAAACCCATACTAGCAAGAGAGGGCCGAGTGACCCTGTGGGGGATTTCTCGTTCAAGTTTTTGCTATAAACTTAGCAACTCTGTAAAAAAAGAGTAAAAATAATTACATGAATCACGCAAAAATCATGGAATTACTTACCAGATATTTATCTCCAACGTGCTTTTTTTATACTGAATTTGGGCAAAAATACGAATGTGCATTGCCTAAAAAAACGGTATAAGTATGTGAGTAAGAATAGCAAGAAATAGTATTAGTGAACGATTTTAACAGACGTTAAAACAGCGGATCATGTCGCTATTTTGAAACCCTTTATCGGTTTATAAAAAATTAGAAAATCATAAAGGAGCCTTATGGTATTTTATTCACCCTGATCACGAATCATTACATATTTAGGACTATCTGTTTTACGATCGCCCTCGGGTCCTGGATGCCTGGGTGACTGCTCACATCAGCACCGTCCGAGAGGAATTTAAAACCCTAGAAACGGTCCAGGAACATCGCACCTATATCCGTATCCCCGTTATCCTCGATGGCAATACCCTCCCGAACCTCCCCTCGGAGAGTCTGCGTCCCCTGTTTGATCGCCAACGCGCCTGTCTGCTGATTGTCGCACAAGGCGGTTCCGGCAAAACCAGCAGCGCCTGTCAAATCGCACTTTGGGCCATCAAAGAAACACCCCAACATCGGATCGCTCCCCATCTCACCCATTCCCATAAGAACGCTATCATCCCGCGAGTGCTGGCATTAAAGATGCGATCGCCGCTTTACCGGCACCGGATGCGGACCAACCTCTGCATTATCTGGAATCCAACTTGCGTCTGCTGCAAACTGTTGGGGTTGGTCAAGAAAACCTGTGGTTTGCTTTGGACCCGGTGGCGGAATATTTAGCGGGTTTGTATTGGGTGGATTTGTATAAAAGTGACTCTTAGCGAGGGCAAGATTTCTTTAAAACGGCTGATGATCAATCCGTTGCACCGGATGCGATTAAAGGCTTTTTGTTGGCGGTGAGGGATTGTTATTGGGCTAAAATTCCTGGGGCGAAGGATAGGGATTTTGTGCCGAAAGAAATTGGCGATCGCACGATGACACCATCTGCACCCCCGCCAGCAGTGGCACAACCTGTATCGCCTTAAGGATTGGGGCGATTAGGGGGGTATGAACTTAAGAAACGACTGAAGTCGTTACTACGAACAATTAAGAACGACTGAAGTCGTTACTACGAACAATTAAGAACGACTGAAGTCGTTACTACGAACGGGTGCTTTTATCTTTTTTTCAGGGGATTGGGGTGGAGGGGCCAGATTTTTTGGGAAAAGCCAGTCTGAGGGCAGATGCGATCGCCTTTCATGTCCGGATACGTTAGAACAGTGTAACTTGGAGAGAGAAACTGTGGACGCAACTGTGGATCGCGCTTGGGAACTCAAGCAGGAATTAATTGATTTTGTGATGGATGCCGAGGGAGAGTTGGCGATCGCCTTGGAAACCTACGCTGCTGAACACGCTTCTCGCGATCGGTCCGATATCAGTCAACGCAATATGCGGATTGATTCGTTTGCGGTGGAGGGGAAAGTTGGGAACAAAACTCCCATTGATTTATTTTTAGAAACCCAACCGGACTTACCAGAAGGCGATCGCGCCTTAATTCAAAGTTGGCAACGTAGCTTCATGGGGGTCTTTGAAGTCATCCAAAGTTTACCCGATGGCTTAGAGTTGATGAACTGGCTGACCGCTAAACATTATCAGGTTAACGCCAATTCTGCTGTGCAACAGGCACAACTCCAGCGGATTAAACCCGGAGACATTTTACTGACTCGCATCGCCCCAGTGGACAATTCTCAGTATATGTTCTTTGGCAGTTATATGGCCCTGGGGAATCTGGGTAAACCAAAACTGGCGGTGGCGATCGGCAATTTTAAAGATAATTACAAAAATCACTTGTATGGTGATGCCCCTGAATTATTAGAAGAAGCCTGGGAATCCGTGGTGAAATATCATGAAGAATTTACCGGATTTTTTGGTAGTGATAATTTTACCTTACCCGGATATCAACTCAACAAAAAAATTGGTGAACTGCAAGAAAGCATGACGAAAAAACGTCTTGCCGAGGCAGGGATTGACGAAAACAAGTCTCTCCAAGAAGTAGCTGACGAAGCGGGCGTTGATATGGAGGAACTGATCGCGGCAGCGGAAGAAGCCGGTATGGACCCCAAAGAAGCGGCTCAACTCTTCGATCGCAATAAAAACAATAAAATGGTCATGCCGAAAGTCCATTTGCCCGATGACCTCAAAAAAGCCGAAGAGGTCACCTGTTTTTCTCATCCGCGATGGGGTCAAATGTTGATTCCCACTTACAGTAAATTTGTAGCACTCCTCAACCGGGAAGACCCTAGTTTAATCGAAGCCGAACCTCTGGTCCGCCATTACCTCGAAGACCCGATTATTAATTTTTATGTCTGGCAGCAACTCGCCGCAGAGTATCCCACGCCATTAGAAAACCTCCTGCAACTGGTGTTAGAACGACCCAATTTTCAACTGGATCGCGATTTAGGGCCACTTTTGCAGGAATTTAATAAACCGTTAGAACCTCATCTGCCGGAAACTGCCTCGATTCCCCTGCACTTAAACCAACTCTTTGAAGAGGCCCTAGTGGAAGTCAACAAATCCAAATCCAAATCTAAGGGGAAAAAGAAAGCATCCAAAGGCTTTCTCGCCTCCTGAACTAGGGTGAATTTTGCCCCCTACCATGACCCTAAACGGCTATATCCTCAAGGATGTAGTCGTTTTTTCTTTAAAAACCAGATTTTAATTTACATTAAATTTGCAGGGTAGTATTTTTATTCCTAGGTGGCCGTTAAAGGATTCCATCCCTATCCCTTAGAGAATGAGGGTGCAATCTAAACTTTAAACATTAAAATTAATCATAAAACCCTTGCCAGATTGAGTAATAAGCGGCACAATAAAGGAGAGTCTTCCATATTCCCTTGCCATCTATCTATGGTTAGAAAAAATAGTCGATTTCTTATTTATATTGTTGCTTGTAGCACTATCGGTGTTCTGGTTGGAGGCACTGCCTACAGCGCAGACCTTAATCGCTGTTTAGATGCTGCTGTTCCGACGAATCAATGCCTTACCCAAGATCCCGTTCTTAACACCCTTGAAGGGATGACTTTTGGATTAATTGCTGGGGCGAGCGCTGCATTCGGAGCCACTTGGCAAATTTGGCAGAAAAATAAATAGGATTGGGATCCGTTTCAGGAAATAGAGTTCTGCCATTTTGCTGACAAAGCCCCTTCGGGATTTAAGAGAATAGGCCCTTCGGAGTTTGGCAACCGAGGGGGAAACTCTCTCAAAACCCTTCATAAAATTAAGCAGTCTTCAGGGATGATCGTGATATCCCTGAAGACTGCTTTGTAGTATAGACCGTTTCTTAGCCCCAGATTGATAATTGTGATGAACCTTCTTTTAAACCGGCCCTTAGAGACTGGATTGCAGTGATTTCCTAAGTGTGGTCCCATGAAGCAAGGGGTAAAGGCTTGCTACCCTACCCCTAATACCAGTTTATTAAAAAAGAGTTAGATCATTCTAGGGAGAAAACTGGAAAAATTTAGGCTGCACGCTGAGTCAAGAGACCCCAGATGAAGATCAGGATCATGGCACCGATCACGGCAAACAGAATACCCTGCCAACTCAGACCCACTGTTGTAATTCCAAAGATGGCTTGCGCGACCCATCCCCCGACAATTGCACCCAGAATCCCTAGTCCAATCGTGGCAAAAATACCACCGCCTTGTCTTCCGGGATAAATTAATTTTGCTAAAGCACCAGCAATCAGTCCTAAAACAATCCAAGTTAAAATACTAACCAACATGAGATAATCTCCTTTTTTGAATTCGTTGCTTTTTGTCTTATGTAAATAGATTAACAATTACATCCATCATTTCTCATCTATCGAAGGGAATAAGTTGAACCGACTGCTATTGCTATCTAAGGATAGAGATAATACCCACAACGCCCCATTTCGGGTATTTCTGCTCAACTAGGTCCCAATTTTTTTGAATTAACCGATCGCCTCGATTGTTCTCACCGCAAGGGTTGACACCTGTTGAACAACAATTTAGAGGGTCTTGAAATTTTTTATCCCCCACTCAGGAATCGTGGTCACACATCATCGAACAATCCCCTCAGTAGCCACCTTTTGAGTACACAAAACCGGCAGTCGCCGAAAATAAGGTGAGCCCATTATAAAAAAGCGAGATTTTCACAAGCACCGCCCTAGTATCGGGGGAGCAGCCGGATGAAAATTCTCCAGAATGCGGGGAGAACAAGTTAAACCGGACAATCTGGGCGGCAACCTTTTCTTTTTGTGAATGTCATTGGGCCAGGAATCCCTATACTATTTCCCAAACTTACATTTCGTTTAGAGCGTAGGGGCTTTCAGACATTACAAGAGTAATCCAACCGATCGCATTCTCGCTCAAATGCCTAACACTTCCTTCTTAAGGATGTCGAACTCTTAACACCCACACCTGGCTGCATCCCATGCAATGCAGGCTAGTCTACAGATTGGGTCCAATGTAAATTTCTCACCCGCTAGGGGATTGGGAACACAGGAGGGTGAGGAATCTGAAATTTACTCCATCTTTTACAAATCAACTCAATCCTGTTATAATTTCCTTTAAATCCTTGAACTGAATTGTGAATAAGGAGAACCTTAAATGAACCTAAAAAATATCAGCCTTTTGACAGGTACAATTTTATCAGTAACGATCAGTTGGGGAAATGTATCCCAGGCGATCGCCGAAACGACTCCCGAATCCGGGATTATTCCAGAGGCGATCGCGCAAACCATGATGAATCAGCCGATGGGGGAGCCGATGATGGGCCGAGTCACGATGATTCGTAACAATATCGTCACCTTGGAAATGGAGAATGGAGAGACCACCCAAGTTGCCCTCCCTGTACTCGAACAAGAAAAACTAGGGATGCGTCCGGGAGTGGAGGTCCTGCTTTACCCCAATGGGACTGTGACGGCTTACACCACCGAGATCGAGTCCGAGGAAACCGCCTCTTCCGATACCCTTGATGAAATTCGCCGCGTCTTTGAATCAATTAACAGCCGCCAGGAAACTACCACCACCATCACACCGGAACCCCGCCCCTCTGTAACCACGACACCCACAGCTGCACCACAACCGATGCAACCGGCCCCTCAGCGGATCCAGGTGGAAACTGCCCCTCAGCAGCCTGTTCGAGCATTGTGGTAAAGGGTGTTGATGAATTAAAGCTCAGATAGTGCCACTTTTGTAGGAATTAGGACAATTGTCTAAAGGAGTGGGAGCAGATTGCTCCCTCTTTGTAGAAGGAAGCAAAATGCTCCCACTCCTCAAATTCTAGGGGGAGCAGGATGGATAGGGGCCTACCGCAGCCTTCCGTAGAGCAAGACCGCTTTCCACCGGCAAGCGGTCTTGCTCTGATGAAGGGAAAGCCGCAGAAGTAGAATAAACAAGGGAAACTGCCGAATCCTTGATAGAGCTTATATTTACAATGTCAGATTCTACTTCCTTGCGCGATCGCTACTTCCAATTTATCGATACCATCGTAGACACGACCCTCAAGGGCAAAATTCGCTCCGTTGAGCAGGTCTATCAAATGCTGGTCCAAGAGATTGACAGTGGGACTGGAGAAATTTTTGAGCGATGCCTCAGCGATCGCCTCAGTACCACTCAATATCAACTCGATCATGAAACCGATGAGTTGAAATCCGCCAAAGCTACTCGCATTCACCGCGCATTACAAACCATCGAAAAACAATGGGAACGCTGGCAAAAGGAAAATCGCGTCAAAGATGCGATCGCCTCTGCTGCCGATCGCATCATCCAAGCCGAACCTAATACTCGCCTGTTTGCACTCCTGCGCGAGATTGACCCCAACCAACCGGAAGTTCTCACCCTCGACCAACAGCGACAACTCGCCAAAACTCTCACGAATAAACTCGATGGCATAGCCAATCCCGAACTGCACCTAGAAGTTTCACCCCTAGCTAACGGACTGCAACAAGGCTTACAATCCTGGCAGCAGATTGAACCTCACCTGGTTAGTTGGATCTACGAACAAGGCAGAGGACAACTGGGATTTGCGGGAATTCCCGGACAGAACGGACCCTGGGCATTATGGGCCAAACAAGTGAATCGGCCCTTTCCCCAAGGACTGTTTACCACGCTTTCGTTCAATCACTCTTTCCTCGACTTTCTCGATCGCCAACCTCATGCCGATGTGAGCGATTGGGTGGAACTCACCGTAATTTTGCAGGGTTTACAACGGGGGTTAGTGGTTTGGTTTGATAAAATGGTCTATGATTCCAAAGTTGGAGCAAAGCTTTCGATTTCAACCTATCTAACCTTTGCCCTGATTTGGTCTCAACTCGCCAATGCGGTCCATCGGAGCACCCGCTTCAATCCCAATACTCGGGAACGCTTGACTAATGCTTGTTTTCAGGTGACGTTACAGATTTTACGAGCATTTTCGCAGCGAGAGTATTTTCCTTTGTATGGGGGGATATTTGCGGCCTTTACTGGGGAGTATCTGCGCGGTGCCTTGCAATATCTGGATGAACCCTTGCGACGGGTGGAGGGGACTCAGGAAAAGGCGCGGATTTTGACCTTGCTGGGTTATTCTATGCGAGCAATGGGAAATTTTGAGCGGTCGATCGCCTTTCATCAACAAGCCTTGGATATTGCCCGGGAAGCAGGCGATCGCCGCTGTGAAATTGCCAATCTCAATCATATCAGCCGCAGTTATGTGGGGCAGAAAAATTACGCTTTAGCCATTGATTGTAGCCAGCGCGCCTTAATCGGGTCCCGGCAAGAGGGGGAACGGCTAGGAGAGGCTAATGCTTTAGCAAATCTGGGGTTTAGCGAGGTGTTTCAAGCCCGGGAACAGGGAGAATTGGAACCGGAGGTGTATGAGGGGGCGATTCATTATTTGGAACAAGGATTGCAGCTTTCGGACAAGTTAGCCGATCGCCAAAGTCAAGCCTTATGTCGCAGTAGTTTGGGGATTGCTTATGTGGCGATCGGCGAGTATCCCAAGGCGATCGCCAATTTATTGAAGGGATGGGAATCGGCCCAAATTTCCGGGGACCTTTACCTTCAGGGGTTGAACTTAGCCTATTTAGCCCAAGCTCACTATCGTCAACAAAATCTGGAATCGACCCTTTATTTTGGCGGGTTGGGAATGTATCTCCTGGAGCAAATTGAGGCCCAAGAATGGCGTCAAAGTGCGGGATTGCTCTCGATTATCCAAGGTCAAATCGGTGCAGAAGCCTTTCATGGATTGCTAGAACAACATCGCCCCCGAATTATACCGGCGATCGGCGTCGATGGATACGATCATATTTTTCAGTTGTTAGAAGAGTATCAGCGATCGCTGGAATAATTGCTTAGTTCAATCCATTTTATATCTTTTAGATCTCGTCTCTAATCGTCCATCCCACTGGGAATTGGACTCGGATTGAAAAAGCCAGAGAAAGTGCGAAGGCAGTCTCTTCGCACTTCCTCTTCCGATTTTTGAGATTGGGGCAGTCTTGACTCGTTTTCTCATCTGTGTTTCTCTCAGAAGAGATTACGGTTCTACCGTCACCGGGGTTCCTATGTCTACCAGGGCATACAAGGACAAAATATCCTGATTTCGCATTCGGACGCAACCGTGTGACACCGCCTCTCCAATGAGTTCTTCATTGGGAGTACCATGAAACCCAATTAAATCCTTTCCGTCTGTCCAAAACCCAATCCATCTAGGCCCTAAAGGATTATCCGGCCCTGGATAAACCAACTCACCCGTCCAAGGATGCTCCCAAATGGGATTCCGTTGCATTTGCATGACTTCATATTGGCCGGTTGGCGTTTCCCACCCTTCCTTACCAACGGCGATCGGATAACTGGTTTGGACGCGATCGTTGCGATAGACATAAACGCGACGTTCACTCAAGCGAATCACTAAATGAACTCCCTCAGCCACCCTTTCAGGATACACTTCCTGCTCAAAGGGAATAAATTTAGAATATTCTCCTAACGGAGGTAACTCAGGGTCTAGAACCGGCAACCATTCTAAATCAGGAATTGGCAGATTTCCCACGGAAATTTCTGCCGGTACACCCGTTCCCCACGCGAGGGATGGCATCGACAGGAGTAAAACTGCGGCACTGACGGTAAGGCGCATAAACTTTAACAATAGAACTTCTCCTTGCACCATTCCTTTATCTTTAATTCCTAACAAACCCGGACTACACATTTCCAGAAAAACTGATATTATTTTATTCTATAGCTTGACTTGATTTGAGCTCTTGCATCAATTCCTCGGATCTAAAAAAAACCATCTATATTGATCCTAGGGGGCCAACCTCTACCTATTGGTAGATGACAGATTCAGGACCGGACTGGTAAAATCATGCCAGGGTTCCGGTAATAGCAGCAAGTTGTGTGTAGATCCGATCGCGAGATCTCCATCAAAATCTCGTTAATTAAATCGTGTTGAAGTGAGGATGTCATGCGGATGAAAAACATGAAAGTCTTAACAGGTACAATGTTGACCCTGTTACTCTCGGGAGTATCAGTCTCTCCAGCATTGTCTCGGCCAGTCGCTCCAGTTGGGGAGGGCCAGTTTATTAGCCAAACTAACCCCAGTATGGTCCGAGGTACAATTCAAAGTATTCGTAACAATCAAGTGAGCATTCGTCTCCCCAATGGCGAAACTCAGATCGTCGAGATTTCCGAAGATGAAAGAAACCGTCTCGGGTTGCTCCCCGGAATGGAAATCCAAGTGGTGTTAGATGATACCGGGATGATGGGGACAGAAGTTACGGTTCTCAATCCAGATAATCGCGTAACCACCACCACCACCTCGACGACGACAACCACCGCCCCGACGACGACAACCACCGCCCGCACCATCCGGGTTGCTGGTGATGTCGTTTCTTGTGAAGACACCACCTTACAGGTTCGTCTTCCCGATGGCGGAATCCGCACTTATATGGTAGGTCCGGATGTTTGTACTCAAGCTGTTATGACTCCCGGTCGTCGGATTGAATTCGACATTGATGATCGCAACATGGTCTCCAACATTCAGCAACCTGTGCGCGCACTTTGGTAAGTAAAATTCAGTGGTGCATATTATAAGTTAGAACGGTTCAATTATAAACGGTAAACTTAAGTGATGTCCTTGGTAAAAGGGGCATCACTTTTCATTAGGAAGCCTTTGAACCCATTACACTCCCCTAGACTCCCAAACCGCTCACCTCACTTGAGGGGGAACCTGGCCTCACTTCTCCCCATCCTCCCCATCCTCCCCATCCTCCCCCTCATCCCCATCCTCCCCCTCATCCCCATCCTCCCCATCCCCGCACTAGCGACGTCTCGGCCAGGGAATATTCGGATCCGCAGCCAGGGAACGAGCTACCGCAGCCGCACCTAACTCATTCAAATGACTCGGATCCTCAAAATACTCATTCCGATTCAGCCCCCGCACCGTGGACAGATCTCGCCACAGAAATGCTTGAGCGCTGATGCGGCGCATATACTGGCGGAACTCCACCTCCCTAGCGCTGCGGGTAGCATCTAAATAATCATCAGTCAGGGGTAAATTAACAATCACCAATGGAATTTGACGCGATCGCGCAAACGCTGCCACAGACTGCAACGCCGAACCCTGAACGCCGCCCAATTGAAAATTGGCATAATCCCCATCATAGCGACCGGCAACCCGAGACCGTTGCTGATAGTAGCGACTGGGATTGAAGCGAGTCGCAACCGGGTGGAACCCGTAGGCATCAATGGCTAAACCCAAAGCACTCAATCTGCGGACCGTCGTCGCAATTGTCGATGAGTTCCTGTCTCCGGACCCGGTGAGATATTGTAAGGATAAATCCTTCACCTCCCTCGAATCAGAGAAAGGGGAAACACTCAGGGGTTGAAACTGATATTCTCCTGGAGAGGAAGAGGCGATCGCCTCCTCTAGGGGAGTCCCCGAACTCAACTGAGGACGCACCCCAGAAGCTAACCGCTGATATCCCGGAGACTGGACAATTTCGGTATAGGTGCGATCGACCCGGCCACTATTAAACGCCCGCACCCCATCCGCCCATAAAATCATTCGGGGCAAATGCTCGGGACCCAACAGTTGCTGTAACTGAAACCGCACCACCTGGGCTGTGGCCCCATGAATCCCAAAATTAAACACCCGCAGTCCCGACAACCCCCTCGCTGCTAACCCTTGGCGAAGGATCCGCGGATCTACTCCCTGGACCGCCCGAGAACTGCCGACAATCAAAATATCAGGACGTCCCATCGCCTCAATGTAGGATAAATAGAGTCCCAATTGCTCATCGAGGATATCACTATTAAACGTGGGATAGTTCAGGCGCGAACTCACCGTCGCTTGTTGCTGGGTGTAAATCAGATAGCGCATATATTCCGCCACCTTTTTCTGAGCAAACGCCCTGCGGGGATTCGTCGGGGGAACGGACTGCATCCAGTAGATTGCTTGCAGCCACTGTTTTGACACTTCATCCCACTGCGCCGGAGAACGGGCAGTTTGAGCGAGGTTCGCGGCACTCGTGGCGTATTTAATCCCCTCGGCAAACGGATCAATTGCCCCTTGGGCGACTGGGACTTGGGCAACTGCTGAGGGTGAATCGAAAGACTCTGTAGAAGTTGGCGAGACCCTTTGGGAACAGCCCCCCATTAGGACCAGAAGCGAGACTGCCGGAATAAACTTGAGAAACCACTGAAATCTAGGCATGAATTCGATGTAAAAGTTCGATCCGGATCGCGGGAGTAGCTGAGTGAGCGATCGCCTGCACCTACTCCCCCTTGATCCGATTAATTTCCTGCTGCAACTCCTCAATTTGACGCCGCAAGCGATCGGCTTCCTGTTCTGGGGAAGACTCCGGTTTCACCTCCACCGACCCTTGAGCGCCCCCTCGCGGATAATTTCCCCGCTTAATCTCCCGATACTCCGGCGAAGACGCCCAAGCTTGTAAATAGCTGATTCGTTCCACGGTAAAGGGATGGGTCAGAAAAACCCCCTGTCCAACGTTGTTATAGAGAAAAAACTTATAAACTTGATTGAGTCCATCCTCATCCAGTTCTTGATAGCGCTGGGCTTGGCGGGTAAACTCGTCTAAGCTGCATTCATGGGCATAGCGTGTAGACCCCCCGGCCATTTTCATCATCGTCTGCATCACCGGCCTGGTATCATCCATAACCAACATCGCCGCGCGATCGGCCGAGAGTTCCGCTTTTCGCAACCATTCATAAAAGGCCAAAATCAAGCCGGTACTGAGGATGCGGCTAAACCCCATCGTCAAATCTGCCAGACTGAAAACCGCCATAATCGCCCAACTTGCCATCTGAATCAACGTGGTGTGACCACATTTGATATGTCCCAGTTCATGGGCGACCACCGAGCGAATTTCGTCCTCACTCATCAAGTCAATTAATCCCGTATTTAAGACAATGTAAGGCAGATCTTGTCCCAGGGCGTAGGCATTGACCACGGGGGCCTGAGAGACAAACAAAGTGGGCTCGGGATAAATATCTAAATCCCGAATACATTCTCGAAAGATTCCATACAAGGTTGAATATTGCCGAGGACCCACTTGGATGCTATTGCCCATCATATAGACATACTGGGGACGCTCCACGAGAAATTCTACAAACTTCCGGGCCACCAAATCAAACCCAGGGACCCGACGTAAGGTTTGCTCGGCTTCCCGATCCAAGGGATGGCGAAAGGCTTCGCTAGAAATTCCAGTATAGGTAGGCATCGTTTTTTTTTAATTCCCCCAGGGGATAATATAGTGGCGGCAGGACAAAAGCGATCGCCTGTTTCAAGCGCCCCATCTGTCCTGTCTCCATCAATTTTAGAGCAATCCCTTTCAGCAAAGGGCTCAATTGACTCCAAAAGCCATTAATGCCAATCTCAAACTGGCTCAGGACTTACAGAACTTATGCTGTAGATAATAGGGGCTGGAGATGAAAGCTGAACTTACGCATATTTTATGAGCGAGTCCTAAATAATGTAGAGGCGATTCGCTTGCTCCCCTCTACATTATTTAGGGGTAAAGCGTAAGTCCTAGGATCCGATAACATCCCGACGGAAGCCCGTCAGTCCCGTTGAGCGGGTCAGCCTGCTGTGGCAACAGATTCCCTGGGCCCTAAATAGGAGCCTAAATTGGCGGCTTTTTGTTTTCCCCGGTCCATGAAGGTTGACCTGCTGAAAAAACTGATAGGCTATATCTCTAAATGCAAACTATTACCGCTTTTATAGAGTTGACAAACAATCAATTGCTAAACCCAAGCATGGTACATCCGATGGATGATATCGCCAATCAAGCTCGCCAGGGCAGCGTATCGGCGATTATTCAAGTCCTGAATGAAAAACTGGCTCCTTCCGGCGTCAGAACCCGCGCCGTGTTTGCTGATGGCGTGTTGCAACTGCTATGCGAGGCGGGGAGTCCCGAACTCCTGGACCAATCTACTTTGGTCGATCGCATTCGACAGATTTTAGAGTCTTTGGCACCGCGCAATATTCGGCGAGTCCATATCAACAGCCGCCTGGTGCGAGAACAGCAGTTGTTGTGGTTGGAGGAAATTAATCGGGACCCCGAAAATCAACTCCTCTGGTCCCAACTAATTACTCTGAAAAAACCCAATATCTTCAAACAAATGGGCCAAGATTTCAGCCGTCCAAAACCCCGCACTGACCCCGCTTTCCCTAAATCCCCCTATTCCCGTCAAGTCCGAGAAGAACGCCAATTTCGCCGGGGGATCCTCAATGGTCTCGGGGTGAGTCTGGTACTGGTGACTCTGGGTTTACTGATTTATAACTGGCCCCAAATACAGGCTGGATTCCAGTCAGGTCAATTTTCTCTGACTTCTGGCAATTCTGAAGAGCCCTCTGAGGCAGTTACTGATCGCGATCCCTTTGCACAAGCGGTGCGATTAGCTGAACAAGCTTCTGCTGAGGGGAAAGTTGCTGAAACTTCTGCGGAATGGTTGGTAATTGCCGCCAAGTGGGAACAGGCTTCGGTGTTGATGGCTTCAGTCCCGGCGGATCATCCCCGATACAAAATCGCTCAAAACCGCACGGAACTCTATCGCAGTAACAGCGAGGATGCCCAAGCTCAAGGCGATCGCCTACGTCAAGAACAGCTCTAATTCATAGCTTGGACTGGGGAATTCAAGTCCGGTGATCTGAAACAACCTAGCCACGCTGACTTAAACAGCGGGACGGTTTTACCTGGAAAATTCCCCTTGTCTGCTGTCATGTTGATAAAACTGGCTCGGAATTATTGGACGGGTTAAATTCCAAATAGAGTATTTAACCGCTTGCGAATCCAAATCAAGGGTTTTTCTTCCCCTTCAATTTCTTCATCCACCAGCAATCCTAAACTTTTGAGGGATTGTTGTCTTTCGGATAATTTTTCGGCAATGCGATCGGCTAAATTCCGATGGGTGACTAACAACCGTTGTAAATCATTGCGATCAATTACAAATAAAATCGTATCTTCCAAGGTTCTGACACTGGCCGAACGGGGAATTCCCATCAGTAAAGAAATTTCTCCAAAAAACTCACCCGCGTGCAGACTAGCAATATATTTTTGCAGGCGTTGGGAAAACACTTCGACGGAACCCGACAGAATAATATAAAAAGAATCCCCCGGGTCATTTTCCCGACAAATTAAGCGATCGCCTGGAAACAATTGCCGATATCCATACTCAATTAAATGCAGCAATTCCATATCACTACAGGTCTCAAAATAGGGCATTCGGCGCAACAAATCCCGCAAGGTCCAGTTATTCGGGGATTTGGGAATGGCTGGTTCGAGCTTGGGGGGAGGGGTTTCTGAAGGGGGAAGCGTCTCCTGACTGGGGACTGTGGGAATCTCATGTTTAAACAGAGTCTTGAAGGAGTCCAGATTGCGGATATGTAAATCTCGTTGAGGAAACGGAATTTCAATGCCTCGCTGACGCAATTCACATTCAATCCGAAAATTCAAAGCACTTTTAATCGGTTCACTATTTTCCGGTTCATCAATCCAGACTAACAGTTTAAAGTCTAAGGCACTGTCTCCAAAAGCTTGAAACCAGACTTTAGGCGGTGGGTCAGATAACACTTGCGGTTCTTTACGCGCTGCGGTGAGGAGTGCTTCGGTGACTGAAGCTGGATCAGTCCCGTAGGCGATGCCAATGGGAATATGCAGGCGACATTTCGGGTCTTGATAACTCCAGTTAATAATATTAGTTTCGACAAATCGGATATTAGGAACAATCACAAATACTCCATCGCGACTCCGAACAATGGTAGAACGAATGGAGATTTTTTCGACGGTTCCAAATAGATCATCGACTTGGATATAGTCGCCGACTTTAATGGGTTGTTCAAATAATAAGGTAATACCGCTGATAAAGTTACTGGCGAGATTTTGCAACCCAAACCCGATCCCAATTCCTAAAACCCCGGCAACGACGGTGAGGGAACTTAGGTCAATTCCTGCGCTTTCGAGGACGATGAGAAAGGAGAGGGCGCTCAGAAGATACCCTAGGACGGAGGCGATCGCTTCTCGGGTCCCGATGTGAAATTTTAAGCGCCCTAATAACCGGCGCTTAATCCATTCGTTCAAGCTGCGGGAGATAAAATAGGCGATCGCACTGAGTAATAGCAGTTGAGCAAGACGATTCAGGGAAAACTCATTCCCTCCTACCTTAAACAAATCTTTGGTAAAAATCTCACCGAAGACGGTTAAGAGATGTTGTGTCTGCTTGATGATCCAATTTACCATTGAGCTAAACCGCCTAGCCGAAATTTCATGTTTGATTTAAGCTCACTTGTTGGAGAAAATCTCTCCTGTGTTAATTGTTAACTGGAGGGGGTGAAAATACCAGAAATTCAGGAATGAATAGAAGGAACTGGAGGAGATTAAAAGGGATTTCCCATCATTCTTTGAATTAAAAACCAGACCCCCGCTCCCAATCCGGCAAGGTTGACCACCAGAGATAAAAACAAGGCAAAATACCCAAACAGCGTTAGAGTAATTTCATGGCGATCATCGGGAATAAATCGAGTTTTTTCTACGGAAATAAACTCGGAAAGTTTCCCCTCTATAAAAATTTTTCCTAGTCTTTTATTATAGAAATAAAAATGGTTTTTGAGACCTTTCGGTTGATAAATACTCAGCCCCCGTTTTCCGGCGCTGAGGTGACTAATTTTATTAAAATTCACCCCAAAAGTTTTAAGGGCTTGTCGAGAAAAATCTGGACAGGAAAAACAAGCTAAACCCCGCTCAGTCAGGACCAGACAGGCTAATTGGCCTTGAAATCGCACCCCAACAACGTCAAGAATTTGACGGTTTGAGGGCATCAATTCGGCGAGGGCATCCGCAATTTTAGGAATGGCGTAGTAGTAATCCACGCTGAATTTTCCTTTTTGGGGAAACCGACCGATGTCTCGAAGTAAGTCCTCATAGTCAAGGGCGGTGAGAGGCGATCGCCCTTCACTTTCAGCCAGTTGTTCTGAACCGTCAGGAACTGAGGCCGAATTATCGACGGATTGGGGGAATTTTTGGAGGCGATCGCCCTTCCGGGATTCGCGGGTTCTGCCCGGGGTTTTTCCCCCATTGACCGAGGGGGGTGGGGTGGCGGTTGGGGACTTGCGGGAGCTTCCCGTCCGCGAAATCGGAGCCTCTAAAGGCACCATCGCCGAGAGATCATCAGAAAATTCAGCCTGGGGAGAGAGCTTAAACTCCTGGGACCAGGCGGGGGCCGTCTGTCCGGTCTGAAGACCTAAAACTTTCAGGGAGGCGATCGCCTCGGGTGCCAATTTCATCACCCCTTGATAAATAAACCCAGCTAAAACTTTTTGATTGGGAACCTTGGGGGCTGCCAGGGTAATCTGCAAGCACCGACCCTTGAGGGCAGCTTTCGCCGTGATCCCTTTGGGTTCTAGGGACCGATTGATCAGGGCGGCGATCGCTGTGGGGCGGCCCTGTTTAGCAAGTTCCAAAAGCTCAGTCTGTGTCATAGCTGGCACTGGGGGATGATTAGGAAAAAGCGCGAATACCGATCAGCATCAGGATCAAGGATCGGGTGTAACGACCTCTCAACGCCTCGGGTTGTATGGGGTGTTTGCTCTGTTCAATCACCCCAATTCCTTCCTTGATCTAAAACCCACTTCCCTTTACTCAAACGCATTGGCAGCCCGTTGTCGAGCCAAATCAGCATTTTGCTGATACTGCCCCACTCGGGGTTGAGCCGCTGAGTAATTGGGGCTGTTTGCGGGGACTTGGCCCATCAAATCGCTGGCTTCCTGCCACAAAACTGCGATCTGATTCCATTCCGCCTGGGTTTGAGCTGTTTGGGATTGCTCTGCCGCTTGGCTTGCTCGTCTCACCGCTTCCGCAAAGGAATTGGCCGCGGGTGCCGGTGCGGGGGCCGGGGCCGGGGCTGGTGCCGGTGCGGGGGCTGCCTGGTCCGGGGCTGGGGCCGGAGCTTCTGCTGCCGGGTCCGCAGAGTCAGCGGCTGGAGTTGGGGTCTGTTGAGCTCTCATCAGGAACCAGTAGAAAGCACCTCCGCCTAGAGCGGCGATTAAAACAACCAGAGGAACGATCAGCAGGACTTTATTCTGATACCATTTTTTGCCCTGGGGTTTGACCGAGGCGATTTCTTCCTCGTTTTCGTCCTCGTCGTCGAGGTATTCCCCTTCCTCGTATTCATCCGACCCCTCTAAATCATCGTTGGGCATTAGATTTTCTTCGTCGTCTGGGAGGAGGTCCTCATCATCAGCGAGCATATCCTCATCTTCGGCGAGCATATCCTCATCGGTGGCGAACATATCCTCATCGGTGGCGAACATATCCTCATCTTCGGGGAATGCTTCTTCTGGGGGTTCGATGTCTATTTCTTCTTGCCACGCCGGAAGGCGATCGCCGATTTTGCGTCCGTAAATCTTCAAGGTAGGAACTGACTCAATCCCCAACTCGGTTAGACCATTCTTAATGAAAGGAACCAGGGCCGTGGGATCCGGGACTGTTGCCGATTCCAGCAACAGGAGCAAAGAACCGTCTTTGAGAACGGCTTTTGCAGTTATCCCTTGAGATTGAATCGCGTGATTGACTACAGCAGCGATCGCCTCGGGTTGGCCCTTTCTGGCGAGTTCTTTTTGGTCTTTCGGTGCATTAAATAAGGGCATGGGAGGAGGTAGGTAGATTCTGAAATCATCTTACTGTCGAGAATACCCACGGGAAACTTTAGCTTAGTCGGTAGATCGGATTTTACCTCAAACTTTGACTTTCTCTAGTACATCAGTTCAGCGATCGCATAAAACGGGCAAGTAACCGGATTTCTGGCCCTAATTTGGGGCGGCTGAGTAGGAATTTTCTCAAGAAACCCGGTTTTTCATCCCTCTGCTGTACTGAGGCCCTCGGTTAGGCTGGTGCGGAAAGGCCCGGAGATCGGGGCGGGGGTGGGTCACCCTGGCGATCGCCTTGTGCTCAACACTCTCCAAGCCGAGTTGGATATCCGCCAGTGCTGGGGTCTGGATATAATAAACCCCAAACGGGCGATCGCCACCGGGGGAACTCCACAATCCGCTCCCTTGAGCTTGACTTAACTCCGAGACTCCTGGGATAATTCCCTAACCGCCCCCGGTCTTGTCAGGGTTCCTTGATGTTCGGATAGCCACTGGAAAAGGGCTCGGTGGGCTACTCAAGATTTTGCCCGGGGTCTAATCGACAACCCTTAACAATCCCTGACGGAGGGCCTCAAATACTCGGTCGATCAACATTTGCTCTTTCGGGGTCAGGGAATCCTTAGATAACAGTGTCATCATAAAGATTTTTTGATCGGCCCGCGTGATGCGGTGTGTGAGGAAGATCCGTTCGACAATTTTTTCAATATTAGATTCCGGTTGCACTCTATTACGGTCATCATTCGGGATGTGATGGCTAAAGTTGTTTTAAAATCTACCATTGCTGGGGGAATGACGGCAATTTTCAGCCCATCGCCCTGGGGTGGATTGTGTCTGGGCCAAAGTTTGGGTTAGGGGTAACTCATTCTAGGAGATCGGCCGAGGATTTCGAGAGCCTGGACAAGAAACCGGGTTTCACTGATGGAATTTGTTGCTAATTCCTAGCAGTTTGGTGACAAAACCCGGTGTTCTTCACCCTCCGGTTTCGATGCTTTAGGCAATCTGAAACCGTGACCTATCAACCAACTGGAACACCCAACTGATTCATCCCTGATTTCCCCGGCGATCGCCCCAGGAGGTCACTCCGTCATTTAATGGGAAATCGCCTTAGCTTACTTCCAGTCATCCTGTCTGTATTCAAACTCACAATTGCCCAAAGCGATCGCCACTAATTACTCCCAGTTCGGACTTCTCGAACCCGTTGATCAAGTTTGCGTCCTACTTCAGCGATCGGATATAAAGGTCTTTGACCCTCGCGATATAACACGAACACAAATGCGCCCATCTGGTTTTTCCGCAACACCAAGATTTCCAATCGCGCTAACAAATTATCCAAATCCACCGGCAAGCTCACCCCCGCTGCCTCATCGCCAATATTGCTGACATTATTTAACGGCTGGGGAGGCACGTTCGTGTCTTGAAGGTTTTCTGCTAACAACGCCTTCAACTTTTCGGGATCCCGGAGTAATTCGTCAAATTGCGCCTGTTGTTGAGCTGTTTCCAGTCTCGTGGTTATCCCCATAATCAGTTGAAACTCTTCCTGAGCAACAAAGGCAAACACATTCTCAACAGCAATCTGATCTTGACTCAGTTCCTCTTTGAGCTTCGCTAACTCCGCCGGTGGCATTGCCGTAAAGCCCCGTGGCAGGTCCTCCAATCTCAAGGTGACATCAGCCCATGTCCCTGCCTGTGCCAAAATCACACTCTCTGGGCTCACAGGCTCCTCTACCACCAATTCAGCCCGGACTGGAGTTATCAGCAACACCATCGTAGGCACCACACCGACAGCCAAACCTACCAGTCCCAACGCTATTTTTTCGATCATTATGTCCAACTTCCTTGTCCCTTCCGGGGAAATTTAATGGGATTGAATTCTACCAGGGAACCCCAGCGCTTCCGTCATTCTTGATGTAAGAGACGAGAGCCAAAGGGGTAATGGTGCCTCCGATGAGGAACAATCTTCCCCTGGGTGGACCTAACTGGGTTGATCTGACCCAGACTTAGATCACAATTTTCTCTCATCTGCCTCAATCAATTGGTTGATAGCTTCCTCTTTCATTCTAAAATCTTACACATACAGAAAACTTGCCTGAAGCTGCCGTCAGTTTTATCTCTTACACTAGAAACAATACACTATGGCTATTGGTTACGTTGCTCTCGTCCTCCACGCCCATCTTCCTTTCGTCCGCCATCCCGAAAGTGATTATGTTTTAGAAGAAGAATGGCTCTATGAAGCCATTACAGAAACCTACATCCCCTTACTCCGAGTATTTGAAGGTCTAAAGCGGGATGGAATCGATTTCAAAATTACCATGAGTATGACGCCCCCTTTGGTGTCAATGCTCCGGGACCCCCTCCTCCAAGACCGTTACGAGGAACACCTCGCTAAACTCGAAGAACTTGCTGAACTAGAAATCGAGCATAACAAGCATAATGGTCACATTCGCTATCTAGCCGAACATTATGCCAATGAGTTTAACGACACACGCCAAATCTGGGAACGCTACGATCGCGATTTGGTCTCTGCCTTTAAACAATTCCAAGACTCCAACAATCTGGAAATCATCACCTGTGGGGCCACTCACGGCTACCTGCCTTTGATGAAAATGTATCCGCAAGCAGTCTGGGCACAAATCCAGGTCGCCTGCGAACATTATGAACAAAATTTCGGTCGTCCCCCCAAAGGGATATGGCTCCCGGAATGTGCCTACTATGAAGGCTTGGAGCGAATGTTGGCCGATGCCGGTCTGCGCTATTTCCTCACGGACGGTCATGGCATTCTCTATGCTCGTCCCCGTCCCCGATTCGGCACTTATGCCCCCATTTTTACCGAGTCTGGGGTGGCGGTCTTCGGTCGCGATCACGAATCCTCTCAACAGGTTTGGTCTTCGGAGGTCGGCTATCCCGGTGACCCCGAATATCGCGAATTTTACAAGGATTTAGGTTGGGAAGCTGAATACGATTATATCAAGCCGTATATCATGCCCAACGGTCAACGCAAGAATGTCGGGATTAAATATCACAAAATAACAGGTCGCGGTCTCGGTTTAGGAGATAAGGCACTTTATGACCCCTATTGGGCGCGGGAAAAGGCCGCCGAAAATGCGGGCAATTTCATGTTTAACCGAGCGCGTCAAGTGGAACACCTCCACGGCATTATGCAACGCCCCCCGATTATTGTCTCCCCCTATGATGCGGAACTGTTCGGACACTGGTGGTATGAAGGCCCTTGGTTCATTGATTACCTCTTCCGCAAGTCTTGGTATGACCAAGGTACTTACCAGATGACCCACCTGGCGGATTACTTACGCAACAATCCCACTCAGCAGGTTTGTCGTCCGTCTCAGTCTAGCTGGGGATATAAAGGGTTCCACGAGTATTGGCTGAATGAAACGAATACCTGGGTTTACCCCCACTTACATAAGGCGGCAGAACGCATGATTGAGTTGAGCCATCGGGACCCGGCAGATGAACTGGAGTGGCGCGCCCTCAACCAAGCGGCCCGAGAATTGCTCCTGGCACAGTCTTCGGATTGGGCGTTTATCATGCGGACGGGGACGATGGTCCCTTATGCGGTCCGGCGGACGCGATCGCATTTGATGCGTCTCCACAAACTTTATGAGGATATCAATATCGGCAAAATTGATTCCGGTTGGTTATCCAAGGTTGAGGCGATTGATAATATTTTTCCGGAGATTAATTATCGGGTTTATCGTCCCTTGTAATCTGTCTTGAGTTCAATGCATTGTAAATTGATTTTCTCTCGGATAGAAACCGGGTTTCTGGGTATTAAGGGTAGATTAAATGCTCTATTTCCTCCTAAGAAACCCGGTTTTTTTGGACGGGTTGATGTGGGTTTACTCTGCCAATGGCAAAAAATTGTGCTACAAAAGATCGAGTTGCCTGCTGCGATCGCCTCGAATCAATGCCTGATTCCAATTCCCTGTTTAACCATTTTCCCTGTCCGCGCTGTGGTACTTCGGTCCCATTGAAGCCTCGCGCCCAGCAATTTAATTGTCCTAATTGTGATTGGCAAGATGTACTGTTTCAACCCGCTGAACCTGTTCGTTCCCCATCCTTTAGGCCAACAAAGGTGGCAACAGATCAGGTTAACCCCCCTTCAGTTCCTCAAGTTTCTAACAGATTCTCAACCCAATTGAGTGAAAAAAAGGAACTCCCTGTTTGGCTTTGTCAGTCTTCTGCCCTGTCTGCTCAAAAATGTCGGGAGAGCGCACCTGAACCCTCCAAATTTTCTATCCCCCTAACGACCCTGGCGATCGCTACAGTCACCCTCACCGCTTTTCATCTATTCGGGGGGTTCACTCCCCATTTTGCTCCCTGGGTGATGCTTTCTCCACCCTCCCCAGGGGATGAAGTAGGAGTCATTCCAGCCGAAGATGCCTTTCGCCAAGGGGTCAATGCAGCGATGACCGCAGCGACCCTAACTCAATCTGCACGGACTCAGGCGCAATGGCAAACGGTAGAGTCTTGGTGGTCCAAGGCGATCGCCCTGATGGAAGCGGTCCCTGACCACAGTCGCGATCGCCCAATTGCTGAACAAAAAGCAGTCGAGTACCAAACCAATTGGTCCTACGCTCGTACCCAAATCACCCAAATCGCTTACGCACCCCCGCCACCGCCTCCACTCTTCCCAATGCCGGTCACCAATTCCCCCTTACCGCCCCCTCCACCTCCAGCCCAAGTCCCTTCTCCCCCTCCCCAACCCCAAGAAATCTTCCGCTATGCCGTGAATCAGGCGATGAGTGCTGCCAGTTTGACCCAATGGGCTGAAACTCAGGAAGACTGGATTAAGGTGGCTCAGGAATGGCAACAGGCGATCGGTCTGATGGAATCGGTCCCAGAAGAGAGTCGAGACTATTCCACCGCCCAGCAAAAGGCGATCGAATACCAGACCAATCTCCTCTACGCTCAAGAACGAGTCAGCCAACTCTCCCCCTAGGGCCAGCCTCGGTACAGGGATGAAATGCCTAGGACCAGAAACCTAGTTTCTGGCCCACTCTCCTATTTCCCAAAATCTTCTAAGGATCACCCTCCAAGTTAACCGGCTCCCCTACTGCGTTACCGTATCCCCCCTGGAATCCCCCTGATAACAAGACTTTCCAGTGATCCCAAAGATTTGTGTAAATTTTTGTAAATTTCAGCGGTTTTGTAGCATTTTTTACAGAATTTCCCCTTATAGTGAAAACAAGAGAAAAAACTTTCCCGAAAAAAACCAGGAGGCTACTCAAATGTCTGCACAAGATCAAGCTCGCTCGTTAATGATGCGTCACCATCAACTCGTCAAAAACCGTCAGCAATCCATGTTATTCCGGAGCGCCGCTGAAATCGGATTGGAGCCCGACGACTATACCAGTACCATTCAAGGCAAACCCCCGTCTGACTTCCGTCAGTCTTATGACCGCTCTAAATCTACGATGAGCTAAGTCCATCGAATTGTCCCTGGTAGCAATCATTTTTTTTGTAAAATTTCACCGATAAAAAAAAGGAGAATAATCCAATGTCTGAAGATCTAGCTCGCGTCAGAATGACTCGTCATCAACATCTCGCCAAAAATCGCCAGCAATCGATGTTGACCCGGAGTGCGGAAGAAATTGGTTTAGACGAAAACGATTGCTGGAATAGCAATGCGAACCAGTGCCCGTCTAATGGCTGTCAGCCTTATAACAGCAATGGCGCATCAATGAGCTAATCCGAAACAGTCGGTCTGAATCGCGAAGGTTAATCCGATTCTGTGCCGACGATCGCGACAAAACTTCTGAGAGCCTCTGATTCTCGCTAATATTAGCCCGTTGAATTTAACTATTAAATTGCCTCGACCTCCCATTAGGGCCTGCTTTAATTCAAAAGCAGGGCCCTTAAATTTTTTTGGGGTTAAACCCGATCGGCGATCGCCCGGGAGTCGTTTTCTGACAAATTGAGATGGGATGCCCTAGCTCGTGATACGGTAAAAGCTTAGGCAAATTCCGAAGCAGATCGTTCGCGCCTGGGTTATGCAACAACCATCTTCTGATCGTCCACAGTTCCATTGCCTGTCTATTGAATTGACCGGCACCCCTATCCTAGATCCCCCCACTGAGACCGCGTTCCTCGATGTGAACCTGACTTTACACTTTCAGGAAGTCTGGCAAGAGGTCCTCGGCGGTCGTTTTAAGTTCGGGTTGACGGGTGGCAAACTGATGCTAAATCTGGAAAATGCGAGCCTCCCGGAGGGCGTGGGTTTGCTCACGGACTTAGCAGACATCGCTTCTTCGCCATCCCAAGCCATTTCCTGTCAAGTCACCACCGGGACTCCAACCCCTTCCCATTGGATTTTAGAGATTACCGGGGATGGCTCCATCCTCAAAGGCAGTCTAGGACTTCTGAAACTCGCCCGGTTGCAAGTTAGCGGAACCCCGGTGCGGGTACAAGCCACATTCCAGGTGAGTGCGGCTAATATCCTGATGGTAGAGTCGGAAGGATTGTGGCCCCACGATATCAATCCCAATCAACATGGCATCCTAGAGCGACTGCTGACGCGATCGCTCGTGGAACGTCAGTTCCAACCGCACCTCACCCGGACCGCACTGCACTATGCTGGCTCCCCGGAAGCACCAACGGCGGTGGAAGAGGCTCCCCCTCATCGAGACTTGTCCCCGATTGTGGAGGCGATCGCCCCAATTTTAGACGCCACCACAGATAACTTTATCGAATTGGCAAAACTCGCCGGGATGGATCCCGCCCGGGATTTTGCCGGAGCCAAACTCTGGGGTTGTAACTTACAGGGACTAGACCTCAGCGGAGCCGAACTTCCTGGGGTAAAATTGCGCGGTGCTGACCTGAGTGATATTGATTTGAGTGAAGCGAACTTGGCGGGGGCCAAATTAGCCGGGGCTGATGCCAGTGGTGCACTCTTGAGCGATGTCAATCTATCCGGTGCAGACCTCCATCGATGCAGTTTGGCCCTGGCTTCTTTAAGCGGTGCTTCCCTGAAAAATGCCAATCTGCAAGAGGCCAATTTAAGTAATGCCAATCTCAGCGATGCGGACTTGTCGGGGGCGAATTTAGCAGGGGCTGACTTGCATCAGGCGGGGTTAGTCATGACCAATCTCACGAATACGAACCTGACTGGGGCTAATGTGGATCAAGCTCGTTTCAAGCTGGATTCGGGTTTATCTGCGGAAATGGAACGGGACCTCAAGGCAAGGGGCGCTATTTTTGAGCCTTGATACTGCCCGAACATCGTTGAACGGTTTGATTCAAAAGTGAATGGCTCCCCCGTTAACCTGATGCTTAAGTGATGAAGATGACCAGTGAAGGAGATTTACTGCTCAAAGAAGGAATTGCCCAATATCAACAGGGGGAGTTTGAGGCGGCCCTGGAGTCTTGGCGTCAGGCGGCGACCCTTTATCGAGAAACCGCTGAAGGAGGTCGGGAAGGGGCGGCCCTGGGAAATATGGGGGCGGCTTATCAGGCCCTGGGAGATTTAAAAGCGGCAGTCGCCTGTTACGAGCAACATCTGGCGATCGCCGAAGATCTTGAGGACCTCCAAGGACAGGGGAATGCCCTGTTAAATTTAGGAACGGCTTATTCGACTCTGGGAGAGTATGAATTGGCGATCGCCTATCAACAACGTCGGATGGCGATCGCGATTGAAATGGGGGATAAAACCTTGGAGGGTCACCTCCTCTATCAGTTAAAAGTGTCTTATCGGCATCTTGGCGATGGCGATCGGGTGCGCGATTGCCTGGATCGGTTACTGGCGATCGCCCGCGATTTGTTTTTTGAAACCAAAAGCGATGATTTTATCGCGATCGCCCAGAGTCTTGGACTCAATCCCCTAGAGGATTTTGTTGGGGGTAATCTAAGCAATCTCGATTTCCATTATGCTGACTTGAGTCATGCCGAGTTGGCAAATTCCGATTTTAGCAATGCCTATCTGGAACTGGCGGATCTATCCAGTGCAAATTTGGCTGGGGCGAATTTATCTCACGCCCAGTTAACCAATGCCAATCTCAACCGGACTAACCTCTGTGGGGCTAATCTGAGTGATGCGGATTTACGCACGAACTTAAATCGGGCTAATCTGACGAATGCGATCGCCCGTCGGACTAATTTTAGTGCCGCTTATCTGCGGGGGGCAAATCTCTCGGGGATCTGCTTGGTGGATGCGGTGCTTAAAAATGCGGATTTGAGTCGGGCGAATTTAACCGATGCTGACTTCACCGGTGCCGATGTCAGTCGAGTGGAGTGGACTGGAGTCATCTGCGATCGGGCGCGATTTGCTCAGACGGTGGGTGTTTCTGAATCCCTGAAAGAGGATTTGATTAAGCGAGGGGCAATTTTTGAATCCGAGGACCCCGGGATGGATCATCCGGACGGTAATTAAGTCCCACCCCGGGCGATCGCACGCCAAGAAGGCGGATTTGATTCAGGGGTCCTTGTTCCCTAGACCCAAAAATTGCCTGAAAGTAGTCTTGGTACTTTCAGGCATTAGGTTGTTCGCTTGATTCTCTTGGAAGGAAAGAAAAATATTCTTAAGAGTTACATGAGTCCGATCTGAGACAGAATGCCATGTCCCGTCAGCAATTCAGTTGCCACACCAATCACAAAACCTAGCATTGCCAGACGACCATTCCAGGTTTCCGCGAACTCTGTAAATCCGAATTTTGCTTTTGTATCATCCATGATTCAGAAAACTCCTAGTTAGTCAAGTCTCTGTAATATAACTTAACGCATAGTGAGGGGAACTGCAACATTTCGTTACAAAATCCTGACAAGGATGCGACAAATTAACCGTTGGCAATTAAGGATATGAAATTTGCTGACCACTCTACCGTAAACTTGCTATAACGAAATATCTTTCCCACGAAGGGGGAGGCTCCACTCTGGCTTCAAGGTGGTCCTAGGGTGCTGTCGAGGGGGGAGGGAATTGAGGGGTAAACCGAGAGAGGGCCATTCCGTAAAGAGGCCCCGAACAATCGGAAACGTGCAAAATGTTATTATCAGCCTGTATTTCTGACTTTTACGGAGAGCTAATGCTTTACCTAAAACTTGTGGGCCGCACCTTGCTGTATCTTGTAGTGACTTGTGCAGTCGTAGCGATCGCATTAGTAATCAAATTTATCTCCATTCTGCTTGGGGATGCCCTCGTCTATCAAATCCCCCTCATAGGCGACGCACTTTTAAGCCTAGAAATCATGGAACTTCTAAATATCATTGTATTTGGGATTGTGGGTATGGGATTTGGCGTAGCTACCATTCTGTTACCCCGTTACTTTGCGTCCCGAGTCAGTGCTTTAACCTTAGTGGTATTAGTTCCCTTAATTTTTAGTACCGGCACCATTTTTAGATATTATAACTGGGTGCAACTGTTTTCTGCTCAAGAAAATATTTCTTATAATCAAGCCGAGTTAATTACTAATTCTTTTCTGAGAAAATCTACACCTCAACAAGAGGGATTTATTGGATATTATATATATACCGCTAAATCACCCTCGTTGCCAGTCCGAGAAAAAGAAATGGTAGAATTAGAAGAATTAGAAAGAAAAAGCAAAGCTAGATTTGCTCGAATTACTCGATTAAGTCCAGAATTAGTGGGTTATTTATACGCCGGTAGAGGTTGGGTAATTCGCTTGTTTTACTTCAGTGTCTCGGTATTTTCTACCGTGGTTAACTTTAAAATTGGCAAGTTACAAGTCAAGAGAAGTTAGACCGATTGAGTGGGAGGTTAAATCAGGATTCAGGGTTTTGGCTCGGGAGGGAGGATAGAGGGCCAAAACCCCCCCAGGTGATTTTGCGAAGCTAAAAAAAGGCCCAAGCAAGAGGCAGTCAACGGAAATTTAAACAAAATTTAAACAAAATTTAAAATCCTCAAGGGCAATCATCTTCAGGATAGAGCCGGGTGGGGCTATGATGATTGGGTGGGTGTGGCTTCGGTAATTTTTTGACTATAATAGAATAAAATAACCTGTAGGGTAACCAAAACGAGTTCGGCCCTGGGGCCGAATCACTGAGGCGTGCAACTACCAAAGAGGCGATAGAAAAGAGGGCACCCACAGGAGCAATCCGGTAAGCGGGAAAACAATTCAATGGATCTCAAATCTTTCTTTCGGGGATATCATCGCTGCAAAAACAAGTCCTGTTTGAGCTGCAATTTGACCGAACCCCTGGGATGGCCTCCATTCAGGGATCCTTGAGGAGACTGAAATTAGAATTGTGAGTACAATGACCCTTACAGGTTGCTCCTGGATCAAGTGTATTTCTTGTCTATCCTGTTTCCTTGCCCCCGGGTCTGGGTAAAATGTCTTAACACAGGGCAATCTTGAAGACGGCAGAAATTCAGAGTGATGGGCATTTTCCCCAACGATTAAAACAGCACTCCCTTGACTACCACTCATTTTATGCGGATTCTGATTTATTCCTACAACTATCATCCTGAACCGATCGGTATCGCTCCTTTAATGACCGAGTTGGCAGAAGGACTGGTGAATCGAGGCCATGAAGTCCGAGTCGTCACGGCGATGCCTAATTATCCAGAACGCCGCATTTACCCCGAATATCAGGGGAAATGGTATTTTAATGAAGACAGAAACGGCGTAAAAATTCAACGCAGTTTGGTGTATATTCGCCCGGAACCGTCCTTAGTAGACCGGGTGTTACTTGATGGCAGTTTTGTCTTGAATAGTTTTCCCCAGGCGTTAAGGGGGTGGCGTCCTGATGTAATTTTGGCAACGGTTCCCCCTTTGCCGGTCTGCATTCCGGCGACCTTGTTAGGGCGAATTACGGGCTGTCCGGTGGTTTTAAATATTCAGGATATTCAACATGAAGCGGCAGTTCATGTTGGGTTGTTGAAAAATCAAAAGGTGATTCGAGCCTTTACGGAATTAGAAAAATTTGCCTGTCACAGCGCGGATAAAATCAGCGTAATTGCTGAGGGATTTGTGGAGAATTTGTTAGGGAAATCCGTGCCAGCTCAGAAAATTGCCTTAATTCCCAATTGGGTTGATACAAATTTCATTAAGCCCTTACCGAAAGAGGAGAATAAGTTTCGGAATCAGCATCACTTGAATGGGAAATTTGTGGTGCTGTACTCGGGAAATATTGCCCTAACCCAGGATTTGCCTACGGCAATCAAAGCAGCGGGGAAACTGACCCATATTCCGGACATTGCCTTTGTGGTGGTGGGAGAACAGAAAGCCCTAGGCCGGGTGAAAGAATATTGTGAAATGTTTGGGGCGGATAATGTCACCTTGTTGCCGTTTCAATCGAGAGAAACCCTACCGGAGATGTTAGGGGGGATCGATGTGGGGCTAGTGCTGCAAAAGCATAATGTCATTGGGTTTAATATGCCCTCAAAAATTCCAGTATTATTGTCCAGTGGGCGGGCGATCGTGGCTTCAGTGCCAGCCACAGGGACCGCAGCGCAAGCGATTAAAAATAGTGAAGGGGGAATTGTGGTCCCTCCGGAAGACCCGGAAGCCCTGGCGAATGCGATTTTAGATCTGTATAAAAAACCGGAAAAAACCGAGGCTTTGGGTCGGCAAGGTCGAGAGTATGCGATCGCCCATTATGCCTTTGAGGAGACTTTAAATAAATATGAAGCCTTGTTTGAAGAGGCGATCGCCAGCCGCAAAGGAAAGCATAAACGATCCGCGCCTAAGTAGGAGATTTAAAGCATAATGCGCGATCGCATCTTAACTTGGTTAGAACATCACGTCACCCCCCCGCGACTGCAACATATTCTGCGCGTAGAAACCTTCTGTGGGGAACTCGCGGAACATCATCAACTCGATGTGGAAAAAGCCAAACAAGCGGGTTTAATGCATGATTTAGCCAAATATTTCAAACCTCAGCGATTGTTGCAAATGGCTCAAACTGAGGGCTTAGAACTGGATGAAATATTAGCCGGGGAACCCCATCTGTTACACGCGGATGTGAGCGCGATCGTTGCCAGAGATGAGTTTGGGGTAAAAGACGAAGAAATTTTAGAGGCAATTCGCAATCATACCCTAGGCAGTCCACAAATGAGCCAACTCAGTTGTGTGGTTTATGTGGCGGATACCTTAGAACCAGGACGAGGGACTAACCCAGAACTTGAACAGTTGCGGCAAATTTGCTTTGAAAATCTCGTGGCAGCGGTGTGGCAGACGGGGGACTACTGCATCCGCCACCTCGTCGAACACCAACGGATGATTCACCCCCGGACGATTTTAACCCGCAATTGGGCCATGCAACAGAGCAAAGAACAGCATCGGACCGAAAGAGCATCCGCAAGCGATCGCATTAGCGCCTAAAATTTGTTAGCATGAACTCAAAAATCTCATTAAATCCGATATAGACTCTCAGTCCCGAGAGAATCGGCTTTTTGAGCAAAAAATTGAGTAAAAATTCCCAGATAAACAACTAAACCCGCCTAAAACTTTTACACCTAATGGAGAGTGAATGACCGATTCTTCCTCGATTCAATCGACTAGCGCCTTAACCCGAGAAACCGCTCAAACGGAAACCGACTCCGAAAGCTACCGTTTAGCCGTTGCGATCGCCAGGGCCGCAGATGACCGCAAAGGCGGCGATCTGATCGTGTTGCGGGTGTCGGAAGTCTCCTATCTCGCCGATTATTTTATTATCGTCACCGGCTATTCCCGCGTACAGGTCCGGGCCATTTCTGATTCAATTGCCCATCAAGCTGAACAAGAGTGCCAACGGGCTCCCCGCAGAGTCGAAGGACAGTATCATGGCAGTTGGCTGGTGCAAGACTATGGCGACGTGATCGTACATATCTTGATGCCTACCGAACGGGAGTATTACAATTTAGAGGCATTTTGGGGACATGGCGAACGCCTAGACCTGAGTGCCGAACTCAATGGCACACCATAAGAAATAGCGATGAGGGTTTCGTCTGTGTCTGCCTGCCCAGTACCTCCCGATTGGCAACCGCTCAATGAATATCAAGAGCTTCAGGAGTCCTGTTTTTTTAGCTGGGCGACCCGTGATATCAAAGGCTATTTGAGTAAAATGGCCTGGATTTTGGGAGTATCCGTGGCAGTCTGTGCCCCCGTGGCAGCAGCAAGTTTTCCGCCCGCCAAAGCGTTGGGTCAGTTTATCCTCGGGAGTACCGGGGGTGGCGGATTGATTTTGACCTTATTGCTCTTGAGACTCTACTTTGGGTGGCGCTATGTGCGCGATCGCCTCTTCAATGCCACCATCTTCTATGAAGAATCCGGCTGGTACGACGGTCAAACCTGGCCCAAAACCCCGGAAATTTTAACCCGCGATCGCCTCGTTGTCAGCCATCAAATCCAACCCATCCTCGATCGCCTGCATCGAACCTTTGCCATCCTCGGCATCTTGGTCCTCCTCGGTGCGATCGTGTGGAATTTGGTATAAACAAGGCAGTACCAGGGCAGTTCGTTCCGAGTTTTACCCAAGACCTGGGACCCGCTGACCCTGAACATTGACCCATTCTATCCAATATAAAGGCATAATATTTAACCCATGACAATGGGAAAACGTACCGCAGCAGCAGCCCTAGAAGTCCGCTTGCTGCGCGAAGGAATTATTGAATCAGTCCATCACGTCCAGGCCGTTGTTTGTGACAACCGAGGGCGGGTTTTGTCCGTTGCCGGTAACTCAGAAACCACCGCCTTCATCCGCAGCGCCCTCAAACCCTTTCAAGCCCTAGCAGTGACCACCACCGGCACCCTAGAACGCTTCGGCCTCAACGATCGCGACCTCGCCATTATTTGCAGTTCCCACAAAGGAACCATCGAACAAGCGCGACAAGCCTTTAACGTCCTCTGGCGGTGTGATGTCGATACCACTGCCCTCCACTGTCCCACCCCGGAAGGCAAAGACAGTCCCCTCAGCCATAACTGTTCCGGCAAACACGCCGGAATGTTAGCCGTCTGCAAACAGCGCAATTTTCCCCTGGAAACCTATACCCAGAAAAATCACCCGGTGCAGCGCTTAATTCTTACCAAAGTGGCTGAATTGCTGCGAATGCCAGCCGAAGAGTTCATCGGTGCCCGGGATGACTGTGGCGCACCCACCTATCTGATGGAATTAGGGCAAATGGCCTCCCTGTACGCCCATTTGTGCTCGGGGGATAACGTCGATATGGAGCGCATTGTGCGGGCCATGACCCATCATCCGGCCTTGATTTCGGGACCGGGGGAGTTCGATACCGAACTGATGCGCTTAAGCGAAGGGGAACTGGTGAGTAAAGGCGGTGCCGAAGGCGTTCTCTGCATCGGACGAGAAGGGGAAGGCATGGGTTTAGCCATCAAAGTCATGGATGGCAGCAAACGGGCAAAACACGCCGTGGCGATTCACCTGCTGAAACAATTGGGATGGATCGACCCTGCGATCGCGGAGACCCTCTCAGAAACCCATATCACCCTCAATCCCTATAAGCGTCTCGATGTCTTAGGGGAATTGTCCATGCTTTAAGTCAGGGATTGTTTTATTAATCCTTTGACTCCGGAAATCCGGAAACGACTGAAGTCGTTACTACAAACAAAAGAAAGTATTTCTTTCTTAGTTCGTAGTAACGACTTCAGTCGTTCTCTTATCTTAGTTCGTAGTAACGACTTCAGTCGTTTCTTTCTTTCTTTCTTTCTTTCTTTCTTAAGTTCGTAGTAACGACTTCAGTCGTTTCTTTCTTAGTTCGTAGTAACGACTTCAGTCGTTCTCTTCCCCCCAGAAACCCGGAAACGACTGAAGTCGTTACTACAAACGGGGAATATTCATTCTTCTTTCCCCCAGAAACCCGGAAACGACTGAAGTCGTTACTACAAACGGGGAATATTCATTCTTCTTTCTTCCCAGACACGCGGAAACGACTGAAGTCGTTACTACAAACGGGGAACGGGGAAAGTTACTCCTCCAATGGGACCCAAGCATTTAAGACTGATAATAAGGGCCCGGTTTGTTCTTGACCATTGGTGGCTAAATCGCTGTGACAGAGAATCAGCCGATCGCCTACCCGTCCCAATAAATCCAGGACAATCCGCTGCAATCGGTCCTCATCATTGCGAATTTCCTCCTCCTGAGTCCAAGGGTCACCGGACCAACTTTGTAAGAATAACGGCGCTGCAAACAGACTCGCTGCACCCCCACGAGACCATAAGGGTGAACCAATATCTAACCAAAAGTGCCAACGGTGAAACTGTCGCGCCGCCCGATATTGGAAAATTGTCGCCAGGGTGACCGAATCAGGTTTTGCACCCAAGGCACTCACCGGGAAGGGATTGGCGGTAATCGTGCCTTTGCGAAGCAGTTGGATGAATTGACCCACGGTTACATAATCCGGCGCATCCTGTTCCCCACAACGGCGCAATCGTGCATCCACCTCCCAATAATGTTGGGCGGTTTCCATTAACTCGCGAAGGGCGGCAATTTGGTCTGGGGGTAAACTGCTGGAACGGCCTAAAAACTCTTGAATGGCCGAGTTTAGCAAGGCGATGGGACTGGTTAGCTGCGATCGCCTCTCTTCAATCCAGTCTAAAATCTCCTGATAAACCGTGGTTGCCCGATATCCTAAACGGTCCCAGCGAGGAAATGCTGTCACGGGTAACAATTTCGGCTGTTCCGTGGCGGGAGAATAGCAATGATCCACCAATAATCCGGCGCGTACTGGGTCAATCAAAAAGGATGCCGGATGGAGGAGATTGGTGCCTTCCTCTGTCTCTTTCAGGGATTCCCAATCGGGACGACGACTGAGGACGACGAGCATTTCAGCGACGCTATCCCGGTCTACCAGGCGTCCCAGACCAGGATAAACCAAGGCGAGGAGGGTAAGTAAGGCGCGAATCACTGGGACTGTGGCGAGGGGACGTTGTTCGTTGAGGGATTGGACGGGAATTCCTTTGCTGGTGAGGATGGACTGGAGACTATAGCGGGCGATCGCATCTAAACCGGGAGCAATTACGGCAATTTCTGAGGGGTTAACCTTGCCGGTATGGACTGCATGAGCGATCGCCTCCCCCGTCTCCCGCAACAGTTGCGATCGGGCGGTGGTTTGAATCGACGCCACCGGCAGAGACAATCCACTCTCCTCCATTTCCTCTAAATACACCGTCGGGTCTTCCATCACCTGCAAGGCCATTTTCCCTAACTTCCCCGCCAATCCACTCACCGAATCCAACTGCTGTGGGTGACAACGGAATGCTAACCCTTCCAGATAATCCGGATCCGCCCCTAATCCCTGACGCACAGAGCCCTTGGGATTGTAGGTAAAGACGCCGGGAATTCCCGCATCCAGCAGGACCTCAAACAAATCCCGGACAATTTTGGGATACTCATCCACATCATCGGCAAAGACTGCGGGATAGCGGCGGATTAACTGATCCTGGTAGGTAGGATTCGGGAGTAGATGCCGCCAATACAACTCGGTGATAATCCCATAAGTAAGTAGACCCCTTTGCAGACACCACCTGCGCCACTTCAGCAATACGTCCCCCATGCAGTTCCAGAGGTCTAGATTCCCATTCGGATCGTCAATCCCTTCCTGTAAAATCACCGGAACATCTTCGAGGCGTCTGCCACTAGATGCCGCCAGTTGCAATAAGTCCAAAGTCCTGCGAACCATGCGATATTCGCTAACTCCTTCTTGGCGCAAGCGTCCCGAGTCTAATTCGTCTCTCCATAAGCGGGTCGCCAATTCCTGCTCAGTTTCTGGACGGACTCGCAGGGGAAACTCGGCCCTAAGATTGAGTTGTTGAATCAGCAGGGGCCAAAATAGCAGCACTTCTCGTTGAAAAAAGGCGAGGGGGGTAGAGGAGTCGATGGGATAACGTCCGGAGGTGGCGTGGATGATGCGATCGTTTAGGGGAATGCGATCGTCTCCGGTGGCGGCAAAGACTAGCAACGGGGGTTCATCTTGTCCCAACCTGAGCGATCCAGCAGCAGTTTGGTTGCGATTCAGGGGAAGGGTATTTGGGTCCTCATTTGAGTCAACCCAGTTGCACAACTCCTGAACCAAACGACCTGTCTTGCCACTGCCGGTCGATCCAACGATCCAAATTGATGCTTTACCCACCCCTAATCCTCCACCAAATTTGTTAACATACGACCACTGTCGGTTGCTTGCGCGAGGTCGCTGGTTTCATTATTGCTTGTCTAAGGGGATAGTACCTCAAGGGTTGCAGAGACTGGGGCGATCGCCAAGCCTCTCGGCAAAAGAATCGGTGAACTCTCGGGTCTACAAACACCATCGCGCCTGATGCAAACTCCCGCTTGGATTCCGGGAAAACCAGCCTGAACTGGATGAAGCAAAAGGGTTTTCACCGGAATAGTTCGAGTCAGTCTTAGTCAAATTGTACTCGGTTGGTTCGAGTAAACAAGGGGTATGAAAAAACACAAATATTCTTCTAATCAAGCAGGGTTTTTTAAGTCTATTAAACAATGGCTACTGGAAACTCCGACTCGTTCCCTGGAGTTGGCCTATCAAGCGGCAGTCAATATTCAGGAAATTGAGAAAAAATATTTTAATAGTCAACGGATTTCTCCCGAAAATTCTAGTTATGGTCAGAATGTTTTTTCAGTTCATGAAGCCGACTTAAAAAGAAATTTAAGTATTATCAAATTGCGATTGAGAGAATTTAGAAATAGTCGCTCCTTTGTAGAAATTTACAAACAATCTAAATTAGGCGATCGGCCTTTTGATGACTCCATCCCGGTTCGGGTCGTCTCTTCCGAGGAGGATGGACTGTCAACCCCGGAGTTCAGTTTATCTCAACCTTCTCAATCTTTGATTTTAGATAAACTCAGTTTTATTGATGAAGTCACGGCCAAATATACCCGCAACCGAGTGCAATCTACGCCCTCCAATCTTTCCACAACTCGCACCCTAGGGGAATCCATACCTCCCTATCCCTTAGACGTTCCAAAATCACGGAGTTTAAAGGGCAAGAAAAACCCATCTCCCGCCCTAGAAGAGACTACTCCAGACCCGGAACCTGAAACCAAAGAAATAGGCTCCCTCGCCGGACAAACCAGCTTCCTACCGCGCTCAATTTTAAGAACCCTCGATCGCCTCAAGCGAGAATTGGACCCCAAAGCCGAAGATGAAGTGGTCCAAGAATTTAGGCTGTCCAAAACCAAAACCATTGTTTCCATCAAATTTATTTTACTGTTAATTTTAATTCCCCTACTCACCCAACAAGTTGCCAAAAACTTTGTTGTAGGTCCAATCTACGATCGCCTCATCGGCAGCCAAGCGGAAATCTTTCTCAATGTCGATATGAAAGAAGAAGCCTTAATGGAATTAACCCAATTCCATGAACTCCTGGAATTTGAGGAAGTCCTAGCAACTCAACTCGAAAGTTTAGAAGGCCCCGAACGAGAAGAACTCAAATTTATCGGCAGAATTCCCCAACATTTATCCGAAGAAGATGTCCAACAGCAAATCAAACTCAAAGCCTTAGAAGTTGCCAAACGCTACACTTATCGAAGTAGTGATGCGATTAAAAATATTTTTTCTGATTTATTTTCCTTTGCTGCCTTTGGCTTAGTTATTTATAACAGTCGCCGTGAAATTGAAAGCCTCAAATCCTTTCTGGATGATATCGTTTATGGATTGAGCGACAGCGCCAAAGCCTTCATCATTATCTTATTTACCGATATTTTCGTCGGATTCCACTCTCCTCATGGCTGGGAAATCGTCCTCGAAGGCATTTCGCGCCATTTGGGACTGCCGGAAAGTCGAGACTTTATTTATCTATTTATTGCCACCTTCCCAGTCATCCTGGATACGGTTTTTAAATACTGGATTTTCCGCTATTTGAACCGCATTTCACCCTCTGCTGTTGCTACCTATCGGAATATGAATGAGTAAACCAGAAACCCAGTTTCTCATTCCAGACTGGGTTTTTCCTCAACCTTACGGGCATAACGGGGACGGCAGGGACTGCCAAAGCAAATCTGACCCTCGGGCATATTGGCAAACACACTACTGCGGGCCCCGATCGCCGCATTGGAGCCAATTTTTACCCCAGGGGCGATAAAACAATCTGCTGCCACCCATACCCCATTGCCAATTTCCACAGGTGCAGTCTCTAGGTTAAAGGTAGGGTCGTCGATACGATGACTGCCAGTACAGAGGTAGCTTCTTTGGGAAATGACGCAATGCTGCCCGATCCGAATGTGATCCAGACTATATAACACCACATCATCCCCAATCCAGGAGTAGTCCCCGACTGCAATTTTCCAAGGATAGGTAAATCGGGCAGTAGGGCGAATCAGCACTCCCGTCCCAATTTTGGCCCCAAATCGCCGCAACAACCACCGGCGAAACCCGTGGGCAAAATGAGGACTTAAGGGGAAAGCGACTCCTTGAACTAACCACCACAGCAAGATAAACCCACTGGATTTGCCGCGATCGAACCAGGACTGATCATAGCGGCGTAAGTCTATGAGGGAGGGTGCATCCAGGACCGGATCCGGTGCTGTGGGAATCTTACCGGGGAGGGGATTGGGTTCAGAATTCGGGTCGGGTAAAGAATCACTCATCAGATTAGAGACTGAATATCGTTTTAATGAGGCTTAATCAGAAGGTTATTTGCGCTGACTTTGTTCACTCCGAGAGCGGATGAACTCTCCTAGAAAGGCGATCGCCCCGGAGGTTAAAATCAGCACGACACTCAAGGCATTAATATCCGGCTTCACCCCGGTTCTAATCCGCCCAAAGATTTCCATTGGCAGGGTCACGGCACCACCGCCGGAGGTGAATGAAGCAATTAATAAATCATCCAAACTCAGGACAAAGGCTAACAGACAACCGGAGACAATTCCCGGCATCAATTGAGGGAGTAACACTTGGATAAAAGACTGGATGGGAGTCGCCCCCAAATCTAAGGCAGCTTCTTCTAGGTGCGGGTCTAAGTCACTGAGGCGAGTAGAAACGACTAACCCAATATAGGCAAGACAGAAGACAATATGGGCGGCGATAATCGTCCAAATGCTGAGGTTAATTTGGACGGCGGCTAAAAAGACCAGAGTGGCAACCGCGATCGCAATATCCGGGATAATCAGCGGCAGATAGGATACTCCCAAATACAAACTCTTCCCTCGAAATCGATATCGGGATAGCCCAACTGCCATTAAGGTTCCGACAATTGCTGCAATAATAATGGCCGAAAACCCCACAATTAAACTATTTTTTAGGGCTTTTAGAATGGCTTCATCCTGAAATAGGGTGACATACCATTTTAAGGTAAATCCTTGCCACCTCGCACTATAGCGAGACTCATTAAAACTGTAAAATGCTAGTACCAAAATCGGGAGGTACATGAAAAAAAACATGAACCCGGCAAATATTATCTGCCAAGAGATATTAATTCGACTCTGGCTTTTTAACATTTCTACCGGAATTTCCTCCTGTTTGAGCCTCGTTTCTGTCATGCCATTTCACCACGCAAGCATTACCTAGACTTTTTAATGCACCCTTTGAGGGGTTAACGCTGTTATTTTTTAGGAGTGGCTTCACCAAACCGAATTAAACCAGCGATCGCCACACTCACCGCTAGAATTAATACCATACTTAGGGCCGAACCAAACCCCCAGTCTCGTGCCACTCCCAAAAATTGATCATAAATTAACCGGGAAACGGTCATACTGGAAGCCCCCCCGAGCAATTCAGGATTCACAAAATCCCCTAAACCACTGATAAAGACTAGCAAAGAACCGGCAGCAATTCCCGATAAGGTTTGGGGGACTGTCACTTTCCAAAACACTTCAATGGGATTGGCCCCTAAATCGGCGGCTGCCTCTAATAAGCGTTTATCGAGTTTCTCTAATGATGCGTAAAGAATTAACACCATGTAGGGGAGAAAACTGTAACTCATGCCGATGAATACGGCGGAACTTTGGTGGAGTAAATCTAAGGGAGGGATTCCCACAACTCCTAACAGTGAGTTGAGAACACCTGTGGGACGCAGAATCGTTTTCCAGGCGTAGGAACGCAGCAGAGATGAGGTCCACAGGGGCAAAACAAAGGCGAGTAAGAGTAAAGTTCGCCAGCGTTTGGGGGTATCCACGGCTAACCAATAGGCAACGGGAAAGCCGAGTAATAGACAAATTAGGGTTGTGCCGGTGGCAAAAAAGAGCGATCGCCCGATAGTTTGGAGAAATACCGGGTCAAAGTCCGCGAATCGGCAATTTTCAAATCCCAAGACGAGACAGAAGTTATCCAGTCCCGAGGGAATCACGCGATCGCCGGGTTGAATTCCCGGCACTAAACTCAGTTGAAAAATTACCACCGTTGGCAGGACCAACAACAGGAATAACCAAACTCCGGCAGGACCGAGTAAAGCTAAGGGTCCCAGCCACTCCGGCAGGGTGCGTTTTCCGATTTTGGATTCGTTTTTCGGCTTACTGGGCGATACAGTCATGGGAGGAGTAATAAGGGAATAAACCAGAAGTTCAATCGCGATCGGTTAGAGCTTTTGCGGATTCACTTTCAGGACACCTGAGCTAACCTAACAACTCATAACAAATCCAGTTGTAAACAGTTGTTTTCTCTCTTAGCCCGCGCAGGCGGGCTTCGTCCGTATAGCCCCACCCTTGAGGGTGCGGGTTTTTATAAACTTGAATCAATGGATAGGGCTTGGCAAAAAATAAAATTGAACAATCAGAACCTATTGACAGAAAATTCAGTGAATCCCAACTGTTTTTATCCCGTTTCCAGGAGTACAATTCACAACCTATTTAAACACTTTTTAATCGAATCCAATACCGAGCATATTCTTTTTCCTTTTCCGTGCTGAGGGGGAGAATACCTTGACACCGTTCTAACACCGACTCGGGAGGAAATAACGTTGGATTTTCTCGGAGTTCCTGGGATAGTAAATTATAAGCGGCGCGATTCGGGGTAGCAAAATAGAGTCGTTCAATTAAATCCGCTGTTACTTGGGGTTGAAACATAAAATTAATCCAAGCATAAGCGCCTTGAACATTCGGTGCATTTCTGGGAATGACCATCGTATCAGTCCATAATGAACTGCCACTCATGGGGACCACATATTCCAAGTCTGGATTTTCGTCCGAGACGGAAAGCGCATCAAAAGAAAAACCCATCGCCATTTCCAAATCCCCAGCCAAAATCAAATCCCGCCAGCCATCGGTAGTAAAATTAGCTAAAGCAGGCTTAAGATTGACCAAGTGTTCATAGGCGGCCCGAAGTTGAGCGGGGTCCGTGGAATTATAGGAGTAACCGAGCGATCGCAGTCCCGCACCGATGACCTCCCGAACATCATTCATCAAAGTTAGCCGTCGAGAAAGGTCACTCTGATGAGTCCAGAGATAGTCCCAATCATCGGGAGGCGTTGAGAGTTTAGCCGAATTATAAATCAGTCCAGTTGTCCCCCAGGTAAACGGGACACTGTAGCGATTTCCCCGGTCATATTCCGGGTCTTGAAACTTCTCAAATAGATTATCTAGTCCTTGAATCTGCGATCGCTCCAAAGGTCTAAGCAGTTGCAGTTGGACCATCCGTCCCACCATATAATCTGAGGGATAGATAATACTGTAAGAACTGCCACCGCCTGCCTGCATCTTTGCCAACATTGCCTCATTCGAGTCATAAATATCGACAATCACTCGGATACCTGTTTGCTCAGTAAAACTTTCGAGCAAATCTGCATCGGTATAGTCAGCCCAAGTGTAGATAAACAGTTCATTAGCGGCAGTTGAGTCCAACGCCACATTAGAAGCATCCTCATCGAGTTCTGGACTCGGTTGCCCACCCAGGGTCCAGCCACAACTCGACAACGCCAGACCAGAAAGTGCCGCCGCAGACTGTTGTAAAAACTGACGTCGGGTCGGTGTAGCACTGCTCATTCTATATTTTGGGGGTTTCGGAATCCGCACTATTTTTACAAAGTGGTGTGATGACCAAGATTCAGATGAATTAACAATATCGAACCGATGTTTCTAACGGGAGGGGATTTCCGGTTTCCGCATCGGTATTTTGACAAGCAAACATTAATTCCGGGGAGAGTTTTTCATAGTCCAGTTCAGAACCCTGCCGTTTCAGAACATACCCCCGGAGTTCTTTGATCGGCAAATGGGTGAGTTCGTCAATTTCGGGTAAAAATGACCGAAGAATTAGGGAAGCTACCGGCTCAGTTTTAGACAGCAACTTGCTAATCAGCAATTCTTTGATCCCCCATTGATAGCCATAATTGACCTGACTGCCCTCCCGTTGGATGTCAACCACGAAGGATTCTCCATCACTACCGAGAAAGGTCAGAATGGCATTCTTGGGACAGTGGGATTCTATCTCCTCTAAAAATTGATTTACACTGGCTAGATTCATATCAATGTCCGTCCAGATGGTAACGACAAGCGATCGCATCCACAGGTACAGGTGAAGGAGTAGCGCACCCCGGCAGTTGCCGCCTAAGCCGCAGCCAAGGCAATACAATCTGTAGGCAGCCAGTAGGTATAGATCGGCGTCTCAGGATCTGGTAAGCTCGTTCCCGTATTCGGTTGCAAGACCGCCATTTCATCCCCCGAGAGCAGTTCCACCACATACTGAACATGGGTTCCCAAATACATGACCGTTTTGAGGCGGCCCTCAAAGCAGTTTACCTCCACCTCTGGCGGATAGAGACTCAAATTAATTTTTTCCGGTCGAACACTAACGATCGCCCCTGATGCGTTACCACTCCAGGGTTCCGTCGGTTCCACCACAATTTTGAGACCCGTCCCCGTGCGAATTGCCAGGGAGGTGCGATCGCTCCCTTCAATCCGTCCTGGCAACAAATTGGTTTCTCCAATAAAATCTGCCACAAACGGCGATCGGGGACGCTCATAAATGGCACTCGGGGTCCCGATTTGCTCAATCTTGCCCTCATGCATCACAGCAATCCGGTCCGACAAAGAAAGGGCCTCCTCCTGGTCATGAGTCACCATCACAAAAGTCAACCCCAAATCCCGATGCAACGTTGATAACTCAACCTGCATCTGCTTCCTCAACTTCAGGTCCAACGCCCCTAACGGTTCATCCAACAACACAACCGCTGGACGATTCACCAGCGCCCGTGCTAGAGCCACCCGTTGTTGTTGACCTCCCGAGAGCTGAGAGGGATAGCGATTGGCGTAAGACTCCATTTTGACCAATTTGAGCGCTTCTTTGACCCGCTCCTCAATTTCACTTTTCCCACAGCGTTTGATTCGCAACCCAAACGCAATATTTTCCGCAATAGACTGATGATTGAACAGCGCATAACTTTGAAACACCGTATTCACCGGGCGCTGATAAGCCGGAACCTGATTCATGGACTTACCCCGAATCAGGACCTCTCCCGCAGAAGGCGTCTCAAAGCCTCCGATCAATCTTAGGGTCGTTGTTTTGCCACAGCCGGAAGGACCAAGGATACTAAAAAATTCTCCTCGATTAATGTCAAGATCGACACCCCGGACCGCAGTTTCCCCCTCAAACACCTTAAAAACTTTGCGAAGTTCAACGTCGAGGAGGGTATCGTAACCCGTGGCAGCGCTTTGGTGCGTCGTAGCAGATTGAAACATCATGGCGATTCTCGGCGGTGATGCCCCTTATGTAGATTGAACCAGTCCCTCCGCGTCGCCTCTCCTTGATTAAGCCTCCCTTTCGGGAATTAGGAGAATCCCACGCAGAAATCTGGCTTTGGTTTATTCTATCCACATTCCGCATTTAGGTTAATATTTCTCCTCCCCATCTCCCCGATGCTCCTCATCTCCCCGATGCTACCCACATCCCCCCCTGGCCCTAGACATAGCGCAAATTTTAAAATTTAACAACCTTTGACCACTAAATCTAAGATGGCGTATAGTCTTGATCTACAGCTATATGCGGATACGAGAAGAGATTGACTTATGGTTCGAGAATTGGAACGCACGCGCCACCACAGCGATTTTCCCGAAACCGCACCGGCAGCGAATCCGGTGTTTTTTAGGACTTACAGCCGCCGCCAAGATGACGGGCGCGAAACTTGGGATCAAGTCTGCGATCGCACCATTGCTGGATTAGAGAAACTCGGCAATCTCAACTCCGACGAGGTGGCACTCCTCACCCAGATGCAGCAACAACTCAAAACCCTCTCCTCGGGGCGTTGGTTGTGGGTGGGAGGAACGGACTGGATCGAACGCCCGGAAAACTTTTCTGGGGCCTATAACTGTTCCTCGACAAATATTCACGATTGGCGAGCCTTTGGATTATTAATGGGCCTTGCCATGATGGGATGTGGCACCGGCGCAGTCCTCGAACCTCAATATATCAATCAGTTGCCGAAGATTCGCAACCCACTCCAGATCACCTTGCAAGGTGAAATTGGCCTGACCCCGAGCGATCGGCGTCGCCAAGAAACTGAGGTGACTTACGATGGCGATCGGGTCCTCATGAATGTCGGAGACTCCCGGATTGGATGGGTGCAATCCTATCAAACCCTCCTAGAACTCTCCACAGATGAGCGGTTTAATTCAACCGTTGAAGTTGTCGTGGATCTGTGCGATATTCGTCCAGCAGGAGAACCGCTGAAAGGGTTTGGAGGGGTTGCTAATCCAGTTAAATTAACTGACCTTTATAAGCGAGTTGCTTTAATTTTAAATAAAGCAAATGGACGGCAATTAAATTCAGTCGAATGCTGCTTGCTTATTGATGAAGCGGCAAGCACAATAGTGGCAGGCAACATAAGACGCTGTTTGCCGGAAGATGCGCTAGTACATACAGAAGCGGGCTTAGTACCGATTGCTAAAGTGCGGATTGGCGATCGCGTTTTAACCAGTAAAGGGTTTTACCCAGTTACCAACTTTTTTGTTCAAGGAGAGCAATCCCTCTGTCGCATTCGTACCCAGGATGGCATCTTAGACTGTACCCCTGACCATAAAGTAGCCGTACTGACTGATATTTATGGCAACTACAAGATGGTCAAGGCTAAGGATCTCAAAGAAGGCGATCGGCTCATCTTTGTACCTCAATCTATCCCGGGTACTGCAACCGAACTCCCCGAGTTTCGAGGGCAAATTCACTCATCGGCAAAACCCATCCAAATCCCTGCTTTGACTACTGATGTAGCCTACTTTTTAGGATATTTACAGGGGGATGGTTCGGTTGCTTCGGATGGTTCACGAGTCCGGTTCCGAGTTCACGAAGATAGTCCGGCTATCTTAGACCGATTAACTGCCGTTGGTCGGGAGTTTGGTCTGGATACCTACACCCTCCGAACCCCTGAGCAATGCCAGACCAAGGCGTATGAACTGCAATTTAACTCCTCTGCCTTAAACCTGTATCTAAAGCAGTTTAAGCAATCTTTTCAACCCTTGGTTATTCCGGACTGTATTCTCTTAGGAACCATTGATATTCGCGCCTCCTTTTTAGCAGGACTCGCCGATGCCGATGGTTGTCATAGCCAAGGGGTGCTCGTCACTTCCTCCCAGCAGAAATTTCTACAGCAGGTCCAGGCCCTTTATGCCTCTCTAGGCATTACTGTTCGGATGTGTAGTGCCATTCGCAAACGAACAGGAAAATGGGAAGGTGAATTAGTCACGGTAGGCGAAAAAGCGTTTAGCGATGTTGAATCTACCTTTTCTAATTATTCAATTCAATTTGCGACCCAGAAAAAGAACCGCCCGAAGTCATTTAAGGAACATGGCTTTCCAGTCCACATGGTTCGTCCCTTGGTCAATACTTACCAGTATCATTGGGGCGGGAATCAAAAACACATGATTCCGCTAACGTTAAAACGTTACATTCCCGAAGCAACCGACCTCGTTCCGATCAAAGTTGAGCAGGTTGACTTTGATGTTCGCCGTTGTCCTACCTACGATATTGAGGTGGCGACAGTTCATGAGTTTGTCTGCGAGGGCATTCTGGTTTCTAACAGTGCCGGGATGCGCCAGAGCGCAAGCGATGATGAATTGTTTGCCAATGCCAAGATGAATTTATGGCAACAAGATGAGGCGGGAAACTGGCGCATTGACCCGGAAAGAGATGCATTAAGAATGGCAAATCACACAAGGGTTTTTCACCATAAACCGACCCTCAATGAATGTATTGATGCGGTGCGTCAACAATACTATTCTGGGGAAGGAGCTATTCAATGGGCTGGTGAAGCTGTTGCCCGAGCTAGTTGCGATTTAATGCCAACTCGTGAGTCTAAACGGGATTTTCTGAAAGCCTATAACGAGGGCAATGGGAAGCAATGGATAGGCGATCGCTATCCAGAAATCTCTCAAACAGAGTTAGAACATCGGTTATCCCGAGTTGGATTAAATCCATGTGGTGAAATTATTGGTGCAGATTTTCACTGCGTTTCTGGCGATACGATGCTGGTTACGCGAGATGGAATGCACCCGATTCGATCGCTCGTAGGTCAATCGGTGGAAATTTGGAATGGTCAGCGGTGGAGTCGCGTGACTCCGATGTTGACGGGACGCGATCGCCAGCTTTATCGGGTCTCTTTTGCCGATGGGACCTGGTTAGATGTCACCGAAAAACACCGTTTCTTCGTCAGCGATCGCTTCGGTAAAACCTATCTGGAAATGACCACCGCCCAACTACAAGAGCGTCTTTCCACCCACAAATACGCCCTGCACACTGAGCCATTCCAGATTGACTATCAAGATGGCAAATTTGTGGACCCCTTGTGGGCTTACACCCTCGGGCAATTGGTAGGGGATGGCTCCCTCTGCCAATCCAATGGCAAGCCTCAACTCCAACTGCGCTTATATGGAGCCAAAAGCTATCCGGAATTAGCAATCGCCGGTCGGACTTCAGGAAAATTGCGCTATTACGCAGAAAATCCCGAAACCCCTTGCTTGCTTTATACGGGTTTCCAAGACCAATTCGACCCCGAACAAGTCCGCGATTTAAAAGCCCATGCCAAACCTTTGGAAGCCTTGGCCAGTTGGAACCGCGAAGGGATTTTACACTTCATCGCGGGCTTAATTGATGCCGATGGTTCCGCTACGTCAAGCGGTGGCGTTCGGTTGTATTTGTCCGATTATGACCGGGCTTATCGGGTCTATCTGTTATTGCTCAAATGCGGAATTCGCTCCTCAGTTAATTTGCAATCGCGAGCCGGGGAAAGCACCAATTTGGGCATTTGCAGCAAGGATTTGTGGTATTTACAAATCACCGATTGTGCCGCAATTCCTTGTCAGCGCGTTAATACCTCGGGCGGTCATCAACCCACAAATAAAGGCAAATGGCAAATCATTCGCGAGATTGTCCCTATTCAGGGTCAGCATGATACCTTCTGCTTTAACGAACCCGAATTCCATAAGGGCGTTTTCGGTGGAACCCTCACCGGGCAATGCAATTTAGCTGAGATCCATCTGAATCTAATTGACCCCCAAAACGATCGCGAACAAGAAGATGCTTTTGCTGCGGGTGCTTTATCTGTAGCAACCTTGCTCAATCATAAATTCGTGGAACCCCGCTATCAATACAGCCGGGAAATCGATCCGATTGTCGGTGTTTCCTTTACCGGATTGTTTGATTTCTTCGTTCATGCCTTTGGTGTGGATTGGTTGCGCTGGTGGGAACAAGGTCGTCCGGCAACCCCGGAAGGCATTGAATTTAAGCGTCAAGAAGAAGCCTATTTGACGCGCTGGCGAACCGTTGTTCATACTCAGGTTTGGGATTATTGCGATCGCCACGGATTGCGCCGTCCGAATCGTTGCACTACCGTTCAGCCTTCAGGAACCAAATCTTTACTAACTGGCGCATCTCCCGGTTGGCATCCGCCTAAAGCCCAGCGGTTTATTCGCCGAATTACTTTCGGTAAAAATGACCCGGTTGCCTTGGCTTGTATCGACTATGGTTACAGTGTAATTCCCTCCCAATCGGATAAGGATGAAAACGGAAATCTCCTGAATGATCCGTTTGACCCGCGCTGTTCTGAATGGTTGGTGGAAATTCCCATTGCCGTCAGTTGGGCCGATTTACCCGGTGCTGATGAAATTGATATTAGTCAATTTAGTGCCTTGGCTCAAATGGACTTTTACATGAACGTTCAGAGTCACTATGTCACCCATAACACCTCGGCAACGGTGGAAGTTCGGGAGTCAGAAATTGAAGCCCTAGGTAATCGCATTTATGAGGCCATCCAAAACGATGAAGGCTATATTTCTGCGGCCTTACTCGCTCGATTTGACGATCGCCAATCGTTCCCTCGTCTCCCCTTTGAACCCATTGACAAAGCGGAGTACGATCGCCTCAGCGCCGAGGTCTTAGTTCGTCGCAAAACTGATGACTTTAAAAACGCCCTCCAGCGCTATGACCTCGGGGAATTAGCGGAAGCAGGACCTGCCGGTTGCGATTCCGATAAGTGCCTCTTACCGGAAAAAAATCCCTCCTAGGGTCTCGGAGTCGGTAACGCTTAGAAACCGGGTTTCTGGCCAAAAATGATGGCAACTGACCTAAACCCTCGGTGAGAAACCGGGTTTCTGGTCCCCTGGTTCAATCCTGGGGTTCGGGATGCCGACGGCTACTCCGGTCTCAAACGCGCTAGGATACCAGCAGAAGTAGGCAATTCCCCGGGATAGCGAAATCCGGGGGGTATCCTAGCACTGACTGTATTGGCCGCCAAAAGGAGACATTCCATGTTTTTAGATGAACTGAGTCCAATTTTTAAAGAAATGACTGAACATCCGGTTGCCTTTTTGGGTGGGTTTTTCTCCGGGGTGTTCCAACTCAATCTCTCTGATGACCCGGTGAAAAGTTGGCTGGAACAACAAGGAGCCTCCCCCACGGGTTCTTCCACTGGGAATAATAATGGCAGTGGCAGTTACAACAACCGCCCTCAATCTATTTCGATTGACTAGCCGATTTTGTGGATCGGGGACTGCTCAACTTTGAGACAGTCCCTTTTTTAACATTAAAAATGTTTCGTTTAATTCCAGTTATTTGAAGTTTAAAAAAGAACTGAAATCATAAAATAATCCGGAAATTTATTAACTTTTAACTATTAGAATTATCATCAAACATTGAAATTTCCTCAGTTTTTACATTGAAGAAATTCTATAGTCTTGCTAAATTTTGTGTCTAGGCGGAAATGACTGTTTCGAGGCTTCTATCTGAGATAGGGAATAACCCAATTAGAAATTTTATCCAGTTTGTATCTGGGTTGACTGACTTTTAGTCGATTTTATGCTTAAGTCCGACTTTTCTCTGCAAAACAGCAGAAATACTTAAGAAAATGTTGCGTTTTCTATAGTTACCCTAAAGTTAACCCGCCTTGCTGAAAATGCTTCTTTAAGATGGAAAGGAAAGGGCGACTGGGCAAAACCACCCGCTAACCTCTCCAGTCGTCTGATGTAGAACCACTCCAAAGGAAAGGAAGACAAGAACGATGAAGGATGAAACAACACAAAATCCGATTGAGCAGAGTCAATCCCTCGATCGCGACTGTACCACCCTATCCCGGCACGTTTTGCAGCAACTGCAGAGCTTTTCTGCCGACGCTCAGGACCTTAGCGCCTTGATGAACCGGATTGCTTTAGCGGCAAAACTGGTTTCGCGCCGGTTGAGTCGCGCTGGGTTAGTTGAAGGGGTCCTGGGCTTTAGTGGCGACATTAATGTTCAGGGAGAAAGCGTCAAACGCATGGATGTCTATGCCAATGAGGTATTTATCTCCGTTTTCAAGCAAAGTGGCTTGGTTTGTCGCTTGGCATCGGAGGAAATGGAGAAACCCTACTATATCCCGGAAAACTGCCCCATTGGTCGTTATACCCTGCTTTATGACCCCATTGATGGCTCCTCGAATATCGACAGTAACCTGACTGTCGGGTCTATTTTCTCGATTCGCCAACAAGAAGGGAGCGATGAAAATGAGGAAGCCCTAGATTTGCTGCAAAATGGGCGCAAACAACTGGCTGCCGGGTATATCCTCTATGGACCCAGTACCATGCTGGTTTATTCCATTGGCAGGGGGGTTCATTCCTTCACTCTGGATCCCAGTTTGGGCGAGTTTATCTTGTCCAATCAGAATATCAAGATTCCAGAGCATGGAGCGGTTTACAGTGTCAACGAAGGGAACTTCTGGCAGTGGGATGAACCCATTCGAGACTATATCCGTTATGTTCATCGCCATGAAGGCTATACCGCTCGTTATAGTGGGGCTTTAGTGGGGGACTTTCACCGGATCCTCCATGAAGGGGGAGTGTTCATGTATCCTGGAACCATTAAAAAACCCGAGGGTAAATTGCGCCTGCTGTACGAAACTGCACCCCTGGCGTTTTTAATTGAGCAAGCGGGGGGATTGGCAAGTACGGGAACGGAGGAAATCTTAGATGTGGTGCCGGATCAACTACATACCCGTACCCCGGTGATTATTGGCAGTAAAGACGATGTGACCCTGGTAAAATCTTTCATTAACGATCGCAAGCATGAGAAGAACCCGGCGATCGCCACGCATTCATGATGATTTGATGACACACTAGGGCAATCTCCCCTTACATTTTAGGCCGATTCAAAGATAAGCTAAAACTTAAGCGTCAAATGAGCGACTTTCATACCACAGGCAGTCATCATCCGCTTTGAAAACATTCACAATGAAACCCTGTAGTTACCTAGAAACCCAACGAAATAAAACTTATGGCAATCAATCCCTTACTCCAAAAAATAGAACAGGAATATGGTCAAAGTATCTGGATGGATAATTTGAACCGTGATCTCATCAAGTCCGGTGAACTGAAAACACTGATTGAAACCCGAGGATTGCGGGGACTGACTTCTAATCCGTCAATTTTTGAAAAAGCCATTGTCGGAAATGCAATTTATGATGCCGATATCGAAGCAGGCATCAAAGCCAAGAAATCCGTTGATGAAATCTATGAATCTTTAGTATTTGAAGATATTCGCAATGCCTGCGATCATTTTCGCGCCATCTATGATGAAACTGAGGGTTTAGATGGCTATGTCAGTATTGAAGTGCCGCCGAACCTCGCTCTGGAGGCAGAAAAAACTCTTGCCGAAGCCAAGCGCTACTACAAGGCAATTGATCGGGAAAATGTGATGGTGAAGATTCCTGGGACTTCCCAGGGTTTAGAAGCGGTTGAAAAAGTGATTGCTGAGGGGATCAACGTTAATATTACGTTGTTATTTTCTGTAGACAGTTATGTAGAGACGGCGTGGGCTTATATTCGCGGACTGGAAGCGCGAGTCAAGGCGGGTGAAGATATTAGTAAGATTTCTTCGGTGGCGAGTTTCTTTATCAGCCGAATTGATGTGAAAGTTGATGAAGCGATCGACGAGAAACTCCACCACGAGACTGAGCTACAGAAAAAAGCCCAGCTAGAGCAAATCAAGGGCAAGGTGGCGATCGCCAATGCCAAGATTGCTTACCAAAAATACAAAGAAATCGTTCAAAGCGATCGCTGGCAAGCCCTTGCCGCCAAAGGAGCTAACGTCCAACGCTTGCTCTGGGCCTCCACCAGCAGCAAAAATCCCAACTACAGTGATGTCATCTACGTTGATGAACTGATCGGACCGGATACGGTCAACACCCTACCCCCAGCTACCATCGAAGCCTGTGCCGATCATTGCGATGTCGCCAGTCGCATCGAAACCGATGTCGATAAAGCGTACCACCTGATCGAGAACCTGCCCGAATTTGGCATCGACTTGGATCAAATCATGGCCGAACTCTTAGATGAAGGCATTGATAAATTCATTGAACCCTTCGAGTCCCTGATGAGTTCTTTGGAAACCAAAGTTAAAAAACTGGCTCACGCCTAGTTTAGTCAGGATGGGAAAATGGGTACGGCATCACTGCGTTACCCATTTTTCTGCCGCGACAATAACTTTCCAGCAATCATTCCAGTCCCCCCCCTTGCTAAGGGGGGCTAGGGGGGGTCCCCAATCCCCGGGGATAAAGAGGACCCCACCCTAACCCTCCCCTTGCCAAGGGGAGGGGACAAGAGGCAGCCCTAGAGCACAACCGATTGATCGGTCAAGTTCAATCTCGGTTCTTAATGTCTGATGTCCTAACCTGTAACCTCTTTTCAAATCCAGATGGTAACGCTATTAGAAAACCCCCTGCGCGTGGGACTCCAACAAGATCGGATTCCCGAACCGCAGATTTTGATTATTTTCGGGGCCTCCGGGGACCTCACCCAGAGAAAACTCGTTCCGGCAATCTATCAGATGAAATTGGAGCGCAAATTGCCTCCGGAACTGACGATTGTCGGGGTCTCCCGCAGTAAATGGAGTCATGAGTTTTTCCGAGATCATTGTCGCCAAGGCGTCGAAGAATTTGGCAATGGGATTGGTTCAGAAGCGCTTTGGGAAGACTTTGCGAACGGACTGTTCTATTGTCCAGGCGATATAGACAAATCAGAAAGCTACCAGAAACTCAAAGCCTTTCTGAGTGAACTTGATGAAAAACGCGGCACTCGCGAGAACCGCGTGTTTTACCTTTCGGTGGCACCGCGCTTTTTTGCTGAAGCGATCGAGCAACTCGGTGAGGCGGGAATGCTAGGCGATCGCGACAAACAGCGCCTAGTCATTGAAAAACCCTTCGGGCACGATCTGGGTACGGCGCAAATCCTCAACCAAGTCGTCCAAAAAGTCTGCTCAGAAAAGCAGGTTTACCGGATTGACCATTACTTAGGCAAGGAAACCGTCCAGAATTTGCTGGTGTTTCGCTTTGCCAATGCCATTTTTGAACCCCTGTGGAATCGTCAGTTTGTTGAGTGTGTTCAAATCACCGTCGCCGAAACCGTGGGTTTGGAAGGCCGCGCTGGGTATTATGAGTCATCAGGTGCGCTGCGGGATATGGTGCAAAACCACCTGATGCAACTGTTTACCCTGACGGCAATGGAAGCGCCAAACTCCCTCGATGCCGACAGCATCCGCAATGAGAAAGTGAAAGTCCTAGAAGCGACTCACCTGGCGGATATTGAAAATCTGGACCTCTCTGCGACTCGGGGTCAGTACACCTCGGGATGGATGAAAGGGAAGCAGGTTCCAGGCTATCGCGAAGAGGAAGGGGTTGACGAAAACTCAACGACGCCGACTTATGCTGCGCTGAAGCTCTATATCGATAACTGGCGCTGGAAGGGGGTGCCGTTTTACATGAGAACCGCCAAACGGATGCCGAAAAAGGTGACTGAAATTGCGATTCAGTTCCGGGAAGTCCCCTTTTTGATGTTCCAGTCTGCGGCAAAACAAGCGAATCCCAATGTGTTGGCGATGCGGATTCAGCCGAATGAAGGGATTTCCATGCGCTTTGAGGTGAAAACTCCGGGGAACTCGTTGCGGACGCGATCGGTGGATATGGATTTCCGCTACGATACCACCTTCGGTCAGGCGAACACCGATGCCTACAGTCGGCTGTTGATAGACTGTATGTTAGGGGACCAAACCCTGTTTACCCGGGGGGATGAGGTGGAGGAGTCTTGGCGAGTCCTAACTCCCCTGCTGCAAGTTTGGGATGCTCCTTCCGATCCCAAGGCGATCGCCCTTTATGAGGCCGGGACCTGGGGTCCTGTGGAAGCGGAAATGCTGCTCAATCGTAACGATCACCGCTGGCGCAGGCTGTAACCTTTGAAGGATGAAGGATGAAGGATGAAGGGGAATCAGAAAAAGGCAATCGGGAAGAGGTAAAACAACAGAAGACTCAAAACCCTCATCCCTCATCCTTCATCCCTCATCCTTCTGATCAACAATCACTACTCAACACTCAACAATTAAATTAATATGGCTACTCCAATTGTTGCGCTCCAACAACCGAAAGATATTTCCCTGGATGAGATTGAGTCAGAATTGGGTCGAATCTGGCTCTCGGAAAATGGCGGCAGAGCTTCTAGCATTGCCACTCGTGCGGCAACCTTTAGCATGGTGGTTTATGAACCCGAAGAGTTCCAGCAGTTGCTGGGGGCTTTAGGCTTTTACGAAGGGCCCATTGATGGGATTTACGGAACCCTGACCAAGGAAGCGGTTCAGGAAGCCCAAATCACTTACGGAATCAGAGTAACCGGGCGCATTGACCCAGAAACCCTGGTTCGGCTGCGGGAAGAGTATGATAAAATGCCGCCTGAGCACAAGAAAGTCACCAACCCCAATGCCCGAGGGTTCAGCATCAGCGAGGCGATCGCCGCTCAAAATCCCTGCCGCATTATCACCCTCTGTCCCGTCCTTGGTGAAGATGAGGGGGTCACTGCTCAGGTTTCCGCCTATTGTCCTATCCAAAAAGGCAACTCCAGCCGATTAATTTGCTGTGAGTACATCACCCTACGCGGCACCAAGCAAGCGCTGCAGCGAGTCGGGGATTTAGTGGTGTCTCTGATGATTCCGTCCCTGCCAAAATTTGTTTGGTGGAAGGCAACCCCTAATCCAGAACAGGAGTTGTTCCAAAAACTCTCCCAATCCTGCAATTGCATGATTATGGACTCGTCTTACTTTAGTGACCCCGAGTCCGAGTTTCTGAAGATGCAAAAGCTGATCGATGAAGAAACCTATATGGCGGACTTGAACTGGCACCGCCTCACTTCTTGGCAAGAGTTGGCTGCTGCTGCTTTTGACCCCCCGGAACGTCGCGCTTCCCTGGTGGAACTCGATCGGGTGACGATTGACTATGAAAAGGGAAATGCCTCTCAAGCCCTGATGTTCCTGGGTTGGCTCGCGTCTCGCCTCAATTGGCAACCGTTGTCTTACCAGGATGAAGGGGGCGATTACGAGATTCGCCGGGTCTCCTTCAAAGGTCCGGGCGATCGCACGGTAGAAGCAGAGTTAGCCGCTATTCCCACCGCAGATTGGGGGGAAATTAACGGAGATATGGTCGGATTGCGTCTCACTTCTACCAATAGTGAGGCCAATTGCTGCACGATTCTCTGTTCTGAAACCACCGGCTGTATGCGGATGGAGTCTGGCGGTAGCGCTCAAAATTGTCGCACCGAACAGGTGACGCCGTTAACGGACCAAAAGGCGGAATACCTCCTGGGTCAACAGTTACAGCGCTGGGGTCGCGATATGCTTTATGAAGAAAGTCTGTCAGTGACCACTGAGATTCTCAAGTTACGTCAGTAATCTACTTGAGTGGGGCGATCACCAGTTTGTCACGAGGCGATCGCCCCCCTTTTTTTCCCTACAACTGTTCAGGGTCAACTCCCATTTCTCGTAATTTTGCAGCAAGGCGATCGGCTTTGGATTCAGCCAATTCAGCCTGCTGTTGTGCTAATTCAGCTTGCTGTTGAGCCAACTCAGCTTGCTGTTGTGCTGCTTCGTTGGGTAACAAAACGAGAGTTCCATCGGGATGATAAAAGCGTAACCAAGTGATAGAAACTTGCGTTAAAGTTCCCTCCCAATTTCCCAGCCATGCCCCTAGAGTTTCGCACCATAACCATCTCCGTTCATCGGGTTCAATCGGTTGATACTTTTGATTGCCATCCAAGTGCCAACCTTGCAAAGAATTGGGATTATAGGGGTCATAAACGAAATAATCCCGAGTTCGGAATACCCGTTCATAGAGGTCTTTTTTGGGTCCTAGGTCAATTTTTCGGGTACTGGGCGAAGTCAGTTCTACAATCACATCGGGGTAACGCCCCTCTTCCTCCCAGACGACCCATCCCAGGCGATCGCCTGGTTCTACATCCAAAACCGCAAAGAAATCCGGCCCTCTGAAATCTCGATTTTTCGCTTGTTTACTGCTGTAATAAATAAACATATTACCGCCCATAAAATAATCAGTGCGGTCCGGGAATAGGGCAGGCACTGAGTCAATCAGGGCATTCATTGCAATGCGGTGTCGATTACTTTCCAAGGGTTCTCCGTCATCAAAAATTAGGTCCGTAGGAGGCATGGGAGGTTCCCACTCGGCTGCCTCTGGGACTGGGTTAATGGTTTCTGCGATCGCCTCGGCAGACATGGCACTCTACTCCATTGAATTGCTAGGTTTATTGTAACTTAAGTCGATTAAAATTCCCCCATCCCTTCCTCACTGTAGGTTATCCTGATTTGGGAGACAAATCGCCTTAGCATTAAGCGCAAAGTAGGGTATAGTAAATTTTATCCCATGACCACTGACCAAGGACAAATGACCACAATAATTGCCGGAGAAAGAAGCGGGGTCGGTAAAACTACCATAACTTTAGCCATCTTAGCCTATCTGCAACACCAAGGGTTGAAGGTACAATCTTTTAAGGTTGGACCAGATTATATTGACCCGATGTTTCATCACTATGTCACAGGTCGCCCTTGTCGCAATTTAGATCCAGTTTTAACTTCCCCGGACTATGTTCAAGACTGTTTTAATCGCCACTCTCAATCTGTGGAATTTGCTCTAATTGAAGGGGTGATGGGACTGTTTGATGGGGTGCAACCGGCCCCTTTGTTGATGGATGAATCTCCGGTATTTTCTCTCGGAGATTTTGGCAGTACCGCCCATATTGCCCGATTGTTACAATTGCCGGTTATATTAGTTTTGGATTGCAGTCGGTTATCAAGTTCGATCGCAGCGATCGCCCAAGGATATCGCACCCTAGATCCTCGGGTAACCATTGCCGGGGTCATCCTCAATCGCGTGGGAAGCGATCGCCATTTAGAACTGCTGCAAGATGCCTTAGCAACGATTCAAATTCCGATTTTAGGGGTGTGGCGGCGACAGGATAACATTACCATTCCCGATCGCCATCTCGGACTGATTCCCACTGCCGAACTTCCTCAACTGGATGCCTTAATCGATCGCCTTGCACATCTAGCTGAAACTTGCTTTGATTGGGAACAGCTATTCCCCTTACTAAAATCCACTCCGGCAACTGCTGTCAAACCCCTGGACATCCCCAATTGGCAAGGGGTTAAATCAAAAATTCCAGTGGCGATCGCCCAAGATGCTGCCTTTAATTTCTATTATCCAGATAATCTCGACAGTCTCGAATCCCTCGGTGCCGAATGGGTCCCCTGGAGTCCTCTGAAGGATGCCGTCTTGCCAGAGGGAGTCCAGGGATTATATCTCGGGGGGGGTTTCCCAGAAATCTTCGGCGAAACCCTTGCCGCAAATACCTCAGCATTGCGATCGGTCTATCAGGCGATCGCCTCGGGAATGCCAACCTATGCGGAATGTGGCGGGTTGATGTATTTATGTCAGAATGTAGTCGATTTTAACCACCAATCCTGGCCAATGGTCGGTATTTTTCCCACCAATGCCGTCATGGGTTCCCGCCTCAGTTTGGGATATCGCCTTGCCACCACTCTCCAAGACACCCCCTTATTCCAGACTGGGGAAACAGTCTGGGGTCATGAGTTCCACCGATCGCACCTCACCGCAGAACCCGCTTCTCCCCTGTTTCAACTCCGGGGATTCCAGCGGAACTTCCCCGGGACTCCCGAAGGATGGGGATATTCTCCCCAACTTGCCACCCCTGCGATTCATGCCTCTTACCTTCATCTTCATTGGGGGGGACAGTGGCAGATTCCTCAGCGATTTTTACTCAGTTGTCAGGATTTTGACCCGCGATTCCAGACTTTTTTGTAAACTTTTGTAAAATCTAGTTGTAGGTTCAAAAAGGATATGTTACTTTAATACTAGACACGGAAAAGAAAGAAGTTAAGGAGAAGAAAGATTTAAAGATTCCTTGGTTCCAATGACCGCGTGTCTCCTGTCTTGAGAACCGATGTGCGGCGAGGCCCACAAGGGTGAAGCTGCGGAAATTGTAAACCCTAGTAAGCAATTGTCAATCGTCTAAAACCTTTCGTCTTTTTTGCTATATATTTTGAAGAATCAGTCATTCCGTAAATAGGGTCTAGTCTTGTGACTAGGCCCTTACTGTTTTTAGGGCTAATTTGTTACAAAAAATTGAGAACCAGGGGCATTCAGAAAGTCAACCCCGTCAAGGGCTCAAGTAGCAGGCAGCAACTTGGCTTAAATTACTTAAAAATATCCGAAATAAGAATAAATTCCCAAATAATTGGCCTGCATCGAACCGTCAATCCCTTGGCAGAAGACCGCAGAGCAAGTAGAATGCAGGTACATCTGAGTGCGGGTGTATCTGAAAGCGGAGAATCTCCTCATCACCGAGGCGATACTGAAACCGGAAAAATATCCATCATAGCTTTGCCGGTTCTCCTGATTTGCCATGACCCGGGATGTCACCCTTTTCTTGAAACCGAGAGGGAATTTGTGGGAGTGGTCATGACTGAAAACCCCTATTTTGGATCCGCCTGCTTATGTCATCAGGTACAAATGCGGATCTTGCGATACATTAAGCTCAACTCGATCCACCTGGATTTCATCAGCTCATTAGCGATGCCAACCATTAACCTGCCTCAACATCCGAGATCCGACCCAAGTCAGAACAGTTCCTCGTCTTTCACCGGATCTGGGTTGGCCCTACAACCCGGTGAGAGCCCTTATGAGTCCGGCAAAACCACCCGCTTACTTCGGTTAACCCTAACCTTGTTATTACTCCTCAGTGGGAATGGGGGCGCACTCTTGGCACAAACGACCAATCCGGGAACGCTAACGGATCCCTCGCGAATTCCCAATCCCCTGCCACCGAGTAGCCCCCAGCTACCGGAACGCCCTCCGTTGCTACCCCCACCAGAAGAACTCCTGCAACCCCCGACTACGGATCCCGCTGCGCCCCCATTGCAAGTAGACCCCACGGGAGAAATTCCTGGGGCAATTGAGGTGCAACGGTTTGAGGTTTTCGATAGTACCGTCTTCAGCAACGAAACCTGGGCGGAGATTTTAGCCCCATTTACGGACCGCCCCCTGTCCTTTGCGGAACTGTTGCAAGCTAGAACGGCGGTGACTCAACGGTACACCGAGGAGGGATATATTACTTCCGGGGCGTTGATTCCCCCCCAAACCCTAGAAGATGGGGTGGTGAGGATTCAGGTGGTGGAAGGGGGATTAGAAGAAATTAATGTGACGGGGAATCAGCGGTTGAGTCCCAATTATGTTAGTTCTCGATTGGCGATCGCCACGGAAAAACCCGTCAATATTGACAAACTCCTCGATGCCTTGCGCTTGTTACAACTGGACCCCCGGATTGAAAATATCTCGGCAGAACTGGCGGCAGGGTCTCGTCCGGGTCAAAATGTCCTGGATGTACGGATTACGGAAGCATCGGCATTTGGCAGCGAGTTCGTCTTAGATAACGGGCGATCGCCTAGTGTTGGCAGCTTCCGCCAGAAAGCGAGTCTTTACCATCGCAACTTATTCGGGTTCGGGGATACCCTAAATCTCTCCTACACCAATACCGAAGGGAGTAATCAGTGGGATGTGGGCTATACCCTGCCGATTAATGCCCGCAATGGTACCTTCAGTGTCTCTCACGGTCGCACTCAAAGCGAAATTATCGAACCTCCCTTTGACCGGGTAGATATTGAAGCGAAATCGCGCAATACTGAATTTACCTTACGCCAACCCTTAATCCAAAGTCCCACCCGGGAATTTGCGATGGGATTGACCTTCGCCCGTCGTTCTAGCGAAACCTCCATTTTAGGGGTAAATTTTCCCCTCTCTCCGGGGGCGAATGACGATGGGGAAACGCGGATTTCTGCCTTCCGGTTCTTTCAAGAATGGACTGCGCGCAGTTCTCGGGAAGTCTTAGCGGCCCGATCGCAGTTTAATGTCGGGGTGGGCTGGTTTGATGCTACGGTGAATTCTTCCGCCCCAGATAGTCGCTTTTTGAGTTGGCGGGGACAGGGACAATGGTTGCGGGTTCTCGGTTCGGAAACCAGCGACCCCCAACGGTCCCCAACCCTGTTAGTCCGGGGAGATGTCCAATTGTCATCGGGGTCGTTGCTACCCTTGGAACAATTTGGGTTAGGGGGATTAGAAAGTGTGCGGGGTTATCGCCAAGATGCTCTTTTAACCGATAATGGGGCGATCGCTTCTGCCGAACTTCGCATCCCACTGTATCGCCAAAATTGGTTTGGGGTACAAGTCGTCCCCTTTGTGGATGTGGGAACCGCTTGGAATAGTGGAGATGGAGACAATCCAGACCCCAATACCTTAGCTTCGGCAGGACTCGGTTTACAGCTTGATTTTGGCGATCGCTTACGCGCCCGCTTAGATTGGGGGTATCCTTTGATAGATAGTCCCTCTGGCGATCGAACCTGGCAAGAAAAAGGCTTTTATTTTTCCATTGTCTCTACCCCGTTTTAATCCAAAAAACCCACAGCTATGCAGGGTGTAGCTTGTGCGGACTAGCTTCCTAGCCCGGATTGGATGAAGGGGTTTCCCATGTTTTGCTTCTCCAAACTGGACCGTGAAAAGTTCTGTATAACCCCTCGTGTGTCACTCTATGCGCCTCAAAAAAAATGGTCTGGGGCATCCTATTAGATTTAGAAACCGGGTTTCTGGGAAAACCCCGGTTTCTGGGTTATATACTGCCTCAGCACCGGGTAAACCATATAAAGATTATCTATTTTTTCAATTAAACCACGTCGCAACAGAGATTGTAAGGCATTCCGTAAATCCAATGCTGGTATGGGGGAATTCTCTAGCAATTTTGCCAAATTAACGGGTGTACTTTCCTTTACCAGCAAAAATAACAATTGTTTTTCTATGGTGGATAGGCGATTAAATTGTAGAGCTAAAACCTCCTTTAAATCTTCCGGCAATAAAATAGTATCATCGGGCAATAAATCGGTCACGGATTCCCCCAACTCCTGAATTTGTAGGGCAACACTTTGTAACCACAAAGGGTTGCCTTGATAATGGGGAATTAAGGCCGAATATTTCTCCATTTCTGATAATCCGTAATCTCTGAGAATTGCTTCTGTAGCCGTCATATCTAAGCCCGTAAGTTGTAATGCAAAAATGGCCGTTTTTTGGGGAGAAACTTTAGGGAGGACAACTGCCGGTTCCCAACCGATTAACAGCAAACAACTTTGATGGGAGAGTTGTTCGACTTGTTTGAAAAATAAGCGATATTCTTCATAACCGGGTTGATATTTTCCCGCTAATTCACCACTACTGAAAAGGTGGTGAACATCATCTAAAACAACCAAACAGCGATATTTTTGCAAATACTTAATTAGCGATAAGGTTTGGCGATTATTCCTAGATAAATCGACGGTTTCTGACTCAGAGAAAAACTGAATTAATTGTTTTTGAAATTCAGCAAAAGTCGGGGATGGTGCTAAACTGTACCACAAAACATATTCAAATTCATCTTTGATTTGGTGAACCAGTTGCACCGCTAAGGTGGTTTTGCCAATGCCGCTAATACCCGTGATTGTCATCAGGTGACAACGTTGTTCTAAAATCCAGGTTTTCAGGGTTTCCAGTTCAGAAGTACGATTATAAAAAGCACCTAACTCTGGCATTTCACTTAAATCTTGATGTGGGGTTTGAGATGGTTCTGAGTTAGATGTTTCTTGATTAGTAAATTGTGAGAAATTGGGAATCTCTGGGGAATATTTCGCTGATCCACAGATGTTAAAACTATCTGTAACATTATGTGCAGTAACATTATGTGCAAAAACATTAGAATTTTGCAACCTCTCCATAGTCGATAAAAAATTGGACTTATTTATCTCTTCCCCCAACTCCTCAGAAAGTATCCGCCATAATTCTGCTCCCGTATTTCTCACACTACTGTCAGAATAACCAAAATCTTTGGCAATTTCTTTATATCCCTTCCGTTCCAGAGTCCCTTGCAATATCGCTGCTTGTAAATCGTCGAGGTGCTGCCCTGTTTGAGTAAAGACTATCTCATCCGCGAGATTTAAAATTTCCTTAAGATTTCTCATGGCTAGGGATCGGGGAGAGTTTTGTGTACTATAGCACATTTTTAGACATTTTGGTACATTTTTGTCCAAATTTAGATAAATTTGAGTAACCTGGGGTAAAATTTTGCGGCAAAATAGAACAATTTTGTTCTTGACAAAGCTTTTTTATGTAATGAATAATGACAGCAAGTTTAACTATTCAAACGGCTGCCTGAGATTATTCTTATTGAAGCTAAGTCATAACAATGGAAAAAATTCTTACTTGGATCACTCCTGGTCCGTTGACTGAGGGATGTAAATTTTCAGCCAGAGTTGTTACAAGCTGGATTACTCAGGGTTTCGCCTTGGGTTTCATTGCAGCTATTTTGAATGGTCTGAATATTGCTACAGTAACTACAGGAAGCACCGATCCAGGAAAAGATTTTTTACTAATTCTACTTATTTCGCCAATCGCAATGTGTTTATGGGGGTTAATTGGAGTAGCAATAAGTTCAATCCGTAGAGAAGAACTGTATTATCCTGGGTGGTATTGGTACTTATTTCCCTGGGTGAGTATGTTTACCGTATCATGGCTAACATTTGGACTGTTTATTGCGATTGGTGACTTACTGCTTGGTACAGGAATCAAGCTTCCCGATCTGCCAAAACCATCAGGAAGACCATCAAAAGACAGTCTTCGTCAAAAAGAATCCAATCAATTATTAGATGAATACGAAGACCAAATCGAGCAAGTTATTCAAAATACAAAAAACAAAGAAGATTTAGACATCCGCAAGCGAATCCTGATGAAACTCCGCCAAAATCCTGATGCTTTATTAGAAGACATCTTAACTGAGGATGAAATTGAAGAATTCTTGGAAATGCTTTGTGAAGCATTAATATAATAAAAATACGTTAATGCTTCACTAATATACGCTAAACAATACCTGAAATTAGTTAATAATTAAAAACATGAAAAATTCTTGGATAATTCGTTTTTTGTCAGAAGATTCTCAAATTCTTAAGAAAATTGGGGCCAAACCAGGCCATTATCATATTATGTTGGATACATCTGCCCAAGCTGTAAGGATTAAAAATGATAGAAAAGGAAAAGAATATGAACAAATTTATTTGAAAAAAACTAAATCTCAAGATGCACTTATGATACAGAAAGAATTAGAAGAATTAAATTCATCAAAACCAGTTGAAGAAAATCCTTATCGTTTTAATTGCGCTCTACAAACAGGCAAAAAAACCGTAGAATCTGCCTTTGCAAACGGATTTTACTATGATAAACCTCCTACCGCAAAAGAGGCAATCGAAGTTGTTGAAAAACTTAGAAGAGAAGGAAAGAGTGCTTTAAAGAATGACGCACATGGAGAGTTTAATTATGCAATTGACCAAGTAATAAAATGGTTAGAAGCCAAGGCGGGTTTAGGCTATACCCCAAGCGGAAATTATGATATTGAGGAAGCAAGAAAAAAATTTAAATACAAGGGAACAACATATCGAGTCGATATAAAAGCTTGCGGAAAAACATCTGGCGACCCTTGGTTTAAATAATTTTTGGATTGATTGTGCTGGTAGCAGCCATCTCTTCCATTCACAAGGAAAGAACCCAGTTTCTCATGTTTCTTGCCCAAATTTTTGACAGATTACGAGAAGAACCCCGGTTTTTAAATGCCCCGTTCATGACTTACTCAACTAAGTATTTGGAGCCATAAATAGCCTTTAAGTTGAGCATCAACTGTAGCTAAGTTTAACTCATAGTAAATGGCTGTAGTGGCAATAAATCGGTCTGCGGGGTTTTGATGGGGGAGAGGAATTTTACGACTTAAAATAGCACCTGGACAGTGAAAAGTTCTGGATAACCCCTCGGGGGTGGTTCGTGGGGGCCTCAAAAAAATGGACCGGCATAAACCCAGTCCATAAGTCATGCTGGTAAACTGGACAGTGAAAAGTTCTGGATAACCCCTCGGGGGTGGTTCGTGGGGGCCTCAAAAAAATGGACCGGCAATAAACCCAGTCCATAGGTCATCCTGTTCATAGACGAACTGGTGAGTTGAAGGCCCCTAATTTAAAATACAGAATTTTTCACGGTCCAGTTCTCCCAAGTTGTTTATGAAAATGCGACACCCCCAAGATAAGTCTTTATTGCACGTTAAGCAGGGATTGCTGTTATCTGTTGGTCTGTTTTGGTTAGCTTTACCTTTGGGTGCGATCGCCCAAACTGCGGAAGAATTAGTTGAACAAGGGCGTCAACTTTATCAATCCGGGGAGTTTTCCGCAGCAGCAGCGATTTGGGAAACGGCAGCGAATCGCAGCGGTGGGGAAGGGAATCGCTTACAGCAAGCGGTTGCTTTGAGTAATCTTTCGGCAGCGTTGCAGGAATTGGGAGAGTGGGAGGAGGCAAAAGCGGCGATCGCTCAAAGTCTCGCTTTGATTGAACGTGAGTCGGACTCTCCCTCGTCTATGCGGGTCCTCGCCCAAGTCCTCAATACCCGAGGCGGATTGGAATTTACTCTCGGACAAACGGAAGCGGCAGTGACAACTTGGGAACAAGCGGCAGATGCCTACCGCCAAGCGGGGGAAAAGTCTGGGGAATATCGGGCGATGATTAATCAAGCCCGGGCTTTACAGGCATTAGGATTGTATAGGCGATCGCTGACTCGCTTAGAACAACTCCAAGCCCGGTTAGGCCAGGAAACTGATTCTGATACCAAAGTAACCGCTTTACTCGCGTTGGGAAATGCCTTACGCCTGGTGGGGGATTTAGAACAGTCTGAGGAGGTCTTATGGGAGAGTTTACAGACTGCCCAACGGTTACAGTCCCCAGGGGCCATGAGTGAAAGTGCGATCGCGTTAGGGAATACGGTTCGCGCCCGCCAAAATGTAGACTCAGCTTTAGTCTTGTATCAACAAGCCGCAGCTAACGCAGAATCAGCAGATACCCAGGTCCAAGCCCGTCTCAATGCCCTCTCTCTGTTAGTTGAAAATCCCCTAATTCTGAGCGATTCTGCCTCTGAACCCCTGATTCAAAGCTGGATTCCGCAAATCCAAGCCCAAATCGAGGCGTTGCCTCCGAGTCGGATGGCGGTGTATGCTCGAATTAAGTTCGCACAAACTTGGCTACAATGGCATGAGGGGAAATCATCTCTGAGTTCGGTCCTACCCGAAGCGGCTAAACTCTTAGGAACAGCGGTCCAACAGGCCAAAAGTATAGGCGATCGCCGCGCTGAATCTTATGCATTAGGGAATTTGGGGGAATTATACGAACGCGATGGGCAGTGGCAGCAAGCCCAAATTCTCACCCAACAGGCGTTAGAGTTGGCGGAATATATCAATGCGGTGGATATTGCTTATCGCTGGCAATGGCAACTGGGGCGCGTACTCCTGGCCCAAGGCGATCGCCCAGGGGCTGTGATTGCCTATTCTCAAGCGGTTAACTCTCTGGAGTCTTTGCGCCTAGATTTAGTCACCACCAATCGGGAAGTGCAATTTTCTTTTCGCGATAGTGTCGAACCTGTTTATCGCGAGTTAGTGGCGTTGCTGTTAGACGTATCCTCAACTCCTGTTAATCGCACATCCAGTCAGGGGGTTTCCCAGGAAAACCTTCAGAAAGCATTACAGGCGATCGAATCTTTGAAATTAGCAGAACTGGATAACTTTTTTCGCGATGCTTGTGTGGATAGCAACGCGGTGGAACTGGATAAACAACAGGTGGATCTCACAGCGGCGATCGTCTATCCCATCGTTTTGGGCGATCGCTTAGAAGTGATCGTTTCTCTCCCCAATCAACCGTTACAGCATTATTCCACCCCCTTACCCAAAGAAGAAATCGAACAAACTCTCATCACCCTCAGAAGAAGCTTGGTAACTCGCACTTCTCGGCAATATCGGGTTCATGCCAACACCGTTTACAACTGGTTAATTGCCCCAATTCAAGACACTTTAGCTAACAGTGGCATTAAAACGTTAGTCTTTGTTCCCGATGGACTGTTTAGAAATATTCCAATGGCTGCCTTATATGACGGGGAACAATTTTTGTTGGAAAAATACAGCGTCGCCGTGAGTCCGGGACTCAAACTTAACAAACCTCAACCCTTAAAACGACAAAGTTTAAAAGCCCTAACTGCCGGTTTAACGGAAGAACGATTTGGCTTCGCACAACTGCCGAATGTGGCGATCGAAGTTGAACAAATCAATGCTGCACTCTCCGGCATCGTCCTCATTGATGACGGATTTACCCGCGATACCTTACAACAACAGCTTTTAAAAACTCCTTTTCCCGTCGTTCATATCGCCACCCACGGTCAATTTAGTTCTAGTGCAGAAGATACATTTATTCTCGCTTGGGACGATCGCATCAATGTCAATGAACTAGATAGTTTACTGCGCGTGAGAAATCGCAGCGGTACTGAAGCCTTAGAACTACTGGTTTTGAGTGCCTGTCAAACTGCAACCGGGGACGATCGCGCCGCCTTGGGATTGGCGGGGATGGCCGTTCGCGCCGGTGCACTCAGTACCCTGGCAACCCTCTGGTACATTGATGATGCCGCAACGGTCCCCGTGATGATAGACTTTTACAAATCCTTGAATGAAGGTAATCTCACTAAATCCGAAGCCTTGCGCCAAGCCCAACTCAACCTGTTAAATCAGGTCGAATATCAACATCCAATTTATTGGGCAGCTTATGTTTTAGTGGGAAATTGGCTGTAAACTAGAGGGTAGGTAGAGTATTAAATCAATAGGACAAGAAACTCAATTTTTATTCCAAATAGGTTACTCCTAATCAGAAATTGGGGTAAAAACCCGGGTTTCCCAACCTGACTCTCCCGACGTTTTAGAAAACGGTTGACTCTGTTAAACAGGTCAATATTTTAGGGCAATTTGGCAGCCAAGAGGTTACCCCTCTCCCCCTGCCAAGACTCTCCGGATTGGAACTCAGAAGAATGCTAAACCCGTTATTAAACCTGATTATTATCCACGTACCCCGAGTCGCTGGCAGTCTGCTGATTATCATCAGTTTTTGGATTGCCGCTGCCTTGTTGCGAAAGCTGATTCGCCGCCTCACTACCACCAGTAATTTGAGTCTGGATGCGCTAAAATTGCTGGAACAAACCCTCATTAGCACCGTTTGGATTGTCGGGATTGTTACTGCACTGGGAACCCTAGGGATTGATGTTTCTGCCTTGATTGCCGGGTTAGGTTTAACTGGATTTGCTGTGGGATTAGCCCTCAAAGATATCCTCTCGAATCTAGTTTCCGGGGCTTTGATTTTAATTTATCGTCCCTTCCGCCGTCGCGATCGCATTTCTGTCGGCAACTTTGAAGGAACCGTCATTGATATTGATTTACGTTACACGACCCTCCAAGGAGAAGGCAAAACCATCTTAATCCCCAATTCTTATTTATTCACCAACACAATCTGCATTATCCAAGATTGCGGAGTGAAGATTATCACCAAAATTTACTGATTTAAAATAAAAATCTGGCTATCGTCTAAAAATTATGATATAATCTCCAAATACTTCTAACCCTGTAACCGTTTCCCTCCCCTATCTAAACCCTCAAAACAATGCTAAACTTCCTGAATCGCCTGTTAGGGCGTCACCCGGAAAACATCAAAGCCCATGTGGAAATCTACACTTGGCAAACCTGTCCCTACTGCATTCGGGCTAAAGTTCTCCTGATGTGGAAGGGGGTCAAATTCACCGAATATAAAATTGATGGAGATGGTGCCGCCCGAGTGAAAATGGCAGACCGGGCCAATGGACGCCGCAGCGTTCCCCAGATTTTTATTAACGATCGCCATATCGGGGGATGTGATGACCTGTATGAACTCGATGCCAAAGCACAGTTAGATCCCCTCTTAATCCTGGCCCCCAATTAATTTAAGGGGTTCGATTCATCCCGAGATGAACTCTATTTAAAATCTGTCTTCCAAGTTAACCAAAACCCAAAAACCATGACCTATTTTTTCATTTATGACGGCAAATGCAATCTCTGTGTAAGCGTAGTCCAACTGTTGGAAACCTTTGACAAAGGAGATATTTTTCGCTATATTCCCATGCAGGATGAAAACAGTCTCTCCCGCTTAGGCATCACGCCAAAAGACTGTGAACAAGGCATGATTTTAATCGATGCCGATCGCCCAGAACGACGGTGGCAGGGAAGCGATGCCGCAGAAGAACTGGGGAATTTGTTACCCGGAGGGAGTCTATTTGTTAGCGCCTATCGCGCACTTCCCGGGATGAAATGGACCGGCGATCGCGTCTATGAACAAATCCGCGATAACCGTTATCAACTCTTTGGACAACGCACCGATATCTATCACTCCACCTATCCCGGCGACTGCGAAACCTGTAATTATCCGACCTAATCATGGGAGTGCAAGACCCGCAGTATCTGATACATCGGGACTGGATGAGTCAGGCGATCGCCCTTGCCCAAACTGCCGGAAATGCTGGAGAAGTTCCCGTTGGTGCGATTATTGTAGACCCTTCCGGCAAGGCAGTCGCCCGAACCGAAAACCGTCGAGAACGAGACCATGACCCCACCGCCCATGCCGAAATCCTCGCCCTGCGTGCAGCGGGGCAAGTGTTACAAAATTGGCATTTGAATGGTTGTACCCTCTATGTTACCCTAGAACCCTGTCCCATGTGTGCCGGTGCGATCGCCCAATCCCGTCTCAGTCTCCTCGTCTATGGTGCCGACGACCCCAAAAGCGGCGCAATCCGCACCGTCCTCAACCTCCCCGATAGTCCCGCTTCCTTTCACCGCTTATCCGTCCTCGGTGGCATCTTGGAATCCCCCTGTCGAGAGCAATTACAATCCTGGTTCTCTCAACGCCGACAGTCTCCCGACCCAAAATCCTAAATTAGGATAGCTCAAAGTACCTGAACCAAATCCGCGTCATACAGACTGGATTCTATCTGAAGTTCCCCCGAGGTCGTGGATAGAGGTTGAACTCCCAACCACAAGAAACCGGGTTTCTAGCCCAAATTCCTGGGACATTGCCGAAGATTTTCTCAAGAAACCCGGTTTCTAACCTTTACGATACCGACGCCCTAGGACAATCTACAAACTGTCCATACTCTCCCCCTGTGCCTGGAACAATCCCAGTACAATAGAAAAATTCAACTCATAAGAGTTTAGCACAGGTTTTCTAAATTCCCCGATTAAATTCAAATTAACCCGCAATTGAACCTAATTTTTTCTCTCTTTTATCTTAAATCTTAACCCAAAGTCATGCAAACTTCCCTCGTTAAAGCCCCTATCCAATCCGAAAAAAATCCATCGGTGAATTCTAAAATTTCCCCTTGGTTAGCCAGTGCTTTGTATCCATTAGGTCGTTTTATCGTCCTCCCTGCCTACTTTAAAGAGATTGAAGTCATCGGTCAAGAACATATTCCCACCAACGGACCCACTATCCTCGCCCCAACCCATCGATCGCGGTGGGATGGGATTTTAGTCGCCTATGCCGCAGGGCGACATATTACCGGACGGGACTTACGTTATATGGTCTCTATTGATGAATTTAAAGGAATTGCCGGTTGGTTAATTCCTCGTTTGGGTGGATTTCCCATTGATAGAAAACGTCCGGGAATTGGAAGTTTGCGGCATGGCGTCGAACTCCTGGAAGCGGGTGAAATGTTAGCAATTTTTCCCGAAGGTGCGATTTTTCACGATCGTGACCTTCATCCGCTTAAACCTGGATTAGCAAGACTGGCGATTCAAGCGGAATCCCTCCATCCTAATTTAGGCGTGAAAATTGTGCCGATAAATTTGGAATATCAGCCAACTATCCCCCAGTGGCGATGCCAGGTGAAAATTACCATTGCTCCTCCCTTAGAAGTGTGTCACTACTGCCTAGACCGGCCTAAAGAAAGCGGGAATCAACTGACCGCCGATTTAGAAACAGCATTGCGGGCGATCGGTCAAGGTCCTAGGTGAAAACCTTCTCTCCTGACTCCTGAAAACGCCTAAAAACCCTTTTATTCATGACAAGAATTGGGTGGTTCCGTAACCACCCAAGAGGACTACTCTAATATTCTTACAGTCGGTTGGCCTCATTTTAAGGATGCTTACCGACTTAGGATAGTGGCGTCAAGTGAGACAACACTCCTTAACCCGTTGCTAAAATCTCCGGGGATACGGATACAAACATCCCATTCAAATCTGACGGATTGATATTTAAAACCACCCCTAAAATCTGATTGGTGTCAATGGTGCGAATGACTGTATCATTCATCCCATTGTTATCCATATCCATAATCGCCTCATAGGTAATGTCATTCGCCGTCAATCCATTAGTTAAGCCGATTCGGTCTCCCTCGGCCCCGTTAAAATCGGTAATAGAGTCAGCTTCTAGGGGATTAGTCCCCCCAACAGCGGTATCGCGACGGAGGACGAATAAATCAGCCCCGGTCCCCCCGGTGAGAACATCGGTACCAAAATCACCAATTAAAACGTCATTTGCAGATCCACCGTATAAAGAGTCATTGCCTTGACCTCCCCGCAGCAGATTCTGACCATTGCCGCCAAAAATGGCATCATTCCCTTGATTCCCGTTGATGGTATCATTGCCATCGCCCCCAACGATTGTATCATCCTCCATTCCTCCGCGCAGTAAGTTATTTCCGCCGGTGCCATAGATGCGATCGCGCCCCTGATTCCCATTGATCACTTCACCGTCGGTCGAACCAATGATGATATCATCTCCCGCTAATCCCCGCAGTCCGAATTGATAGCCATTCAGCGCCCCTGGAGCCAGTTGAACCACCGATGAATTCCCAACCAGGTCAAAAAATCCCTGATTGTTTGGGGTTAAGGGTTCAGAAATCAGGGTGACTCCCACGGTGGGAGGGGGTGCAAAAGCCGGGATTTCGGGTCGTCGAGATACCTGAGGGTTGGGGGGTAAAGGGTCAGAAATCGGAGCGTCTTGCTCTCGTAGAGGTGGTGTTGAAGTTGAGGTTTGGGGTCCTGCCGATGCCGGATTACTCGCGGGTGTGGCAATCGTCATTGGGGTTGCAAAAACCTGGGTCCAATAATGAGAGAAGTTGACATTGCCGGTATCATTTTCCTGAAAATGATAGCCTACACCAATTTCCGTGACAGCGGGACTAAGAATGTTGGCGCGATGTGAGGGACTATCCATCCATCCCTGGACCGTTTGCTCCGGTGTCGGTTCACCTGCGGCGACGTTTTCAGCAACGGTCCGATAATCATACCCTTGCGACATGACGCGATCGGCTGCACTAGATCGATCTACCGGGTCGGTATGGGCGATAAAATCCCGCATTCCCATATTCGCACTATGAACTTGTGCTGCCGCTGCTAATTGCGGATTGAACGTGAGGGGGTCTAAACCGCGTTGCGCCCGTTCTGCATTGGTGAGTTCGACAACACGCTTAAGAAATTCTGAATTCATCTGTCTGATTACTCCTGGTTTATGATTCTGTTTCCTAGACCCGGTAGGTGCAACCAATTGCTACTCAAATTGCAGCAGTTGGAACAATAATTTTCAGGTTAAACACTCCCGTTCACCCCTTGGTAGGGCTGTCGGAGTGTTTTTCTAAACCTGGACTAGATTTCACCCAGAAGTGCTGTATTCAGGAAAATATCTCTGAAAAAATTACCGATTTCGATGTCCGTTGAACTGGGGGAATAGTTTGCCCCTGCTTAATCTAGCCCTGCACAGAAGGATAATAACCCTGACAATCCTTCTCTAACCCTGTTTCGATGCAGTTTTTTGGTAAATCGCACTCCTAATCTAACTGAATGAATCAGGCGTGTCAACTCTAAAAATATAAAGATTTATTAAAGCGGGTAAACCTAAAATCCGCCCATCTATTATTAATTTGCCAGATAAAATTGAACAAAGTTTACCGGAAATTTTCGATAAAAATCCTTAAGGAGTAAGTCTTTGGGTAACAATCAATACAGGAATAAAGATTTTACCCATCGGTTTGACGTTTTTCAATAGTCTCTATTCAGAAAATATTAAATTAATTATTTTAACGCAACAACTCGGGTTTATTTGGATGGCATAATTTAACCGGGAAACCCTTAGACCTCAATTTTTCTGGCCAAGACAAATCGGGTGGCCAAGAAACCACCCGAGACAAGTAATTCAGATTTAAGCGGAATCCCTTAGCCCGTCGTCAAGATGTCCGAGGAGACCGCTTGAAACATTCCATTTAACTCCAGGGGATTGGTATTTAAAACAATCCCTAAAATTTCATTCGTGCTGTTGATTTGAATTAATGCATCAGGAATGCTATTGTTATCCACATCCACGAAGCGCTGATAGGTAATATCGTTTACCGTTAACCCATCGGTCAGGCCGATGCGATCGCCCCCGGCCCGGTTAAAATCGGTAATATAGTCGGCTTCTAGCGGGTCAACCACCCCAACAACTGTGTCACGACGGAGAACAAACAAATCGGCCCCTGCCCCTCCATTCAGAACATCCGCACCAAAATCGCCGATTAAAACGTCATCGCCGCCTTCACCGTATAAATGGTCATGGCCTTTACCTCCCCGGACGGTATCGTTGCCCTCCCCGCCAAAGACAACATCATTATCATTGTTGCCGTTGAGGATGTCATTGTTAGTGCCACCAAACAGCTTATCCTCGCCTTTCCCACCCCGTAGGGAGTTATTTCCGCCGGTTCCATAGATGAGATCGCGACCACCGTTCCCATTGATGGCTTCCCCCTCAGCCGAACCGATGATGATATCATCTCCATCTAATGCTCGCAATCCCAATTGGTAGCCATTCAGCGCCCCTGGAGCCAGTTGAACTCGATCAACATTGGCTGTGAGGTCAAAAAATCCCTGACTGTTGGGTGTTAAGGGTTGAGAAATTAGGGTAATTCCGTCGGTTGGAGGCGGGGTGGGAGTATGGGTTTGAGGCCGGGGTCCTGATGGCGGGGCCTCCATCGGAGTCGCAAAAACCTGGGCCCAATAATGGGAGTAGTTGACATTACCCGTATCATTTTCCTGAACATGATAGCCCACCCCAATTTCCGTCACCGTGGGATTGAGGATATTGACCCGGTGTGAGGGACTCTTCATCCATTCGATGACCACTTGCTCCGGTGTCAGCTGACCCCCCGCTACGTTTTCAGCCACAGTCTGGTAGTTATACCCTTGATTCGTGACGCGATCGGCTGGTTTGGTTCCATCCACAGGATCATTATGGGCCATAAAATCGCGCATTCCCATATTGGCGCTATGGACTTGTGCTGCCGCCGCTAACTGCGGATTGAACGTGAGGGGGGCTAAACCCTGTTGTGCTCGCTCTACGTTGGTCAGTTCAACAACACGATTGAGAAATGCTGAAGTCATCTATCTACTCCTGGTGTACACTCTCCGCCGCCTGGAACGGTTGAGTGGCAATGAATCTGCCAACTTAACCCCGGTCGGTTCGGAAAAAAATGGTCAAGCTAAACGCTCCCGTTCCTCAAGTGATATGGGGGAAACGAGTGAGTCGGTGGAATCTGTGCGGAATGTCAACCCAAAATTCTATGGCAACGGGGTTTACGGTTTAATTTTCACCGGGTGGGCTGGAACTGTTGCGACCATTGTGCGCTAGTTTTACGCTAGAGCGGTGAGAACTATCATTCCTGTAAACATCTCCCTAAAATCCTGTGTCTTTGAGCGGTTTTGTAGCTCTTGTTTCTACTTTAAGTGAATAAATCAGGCGTGTCAATAGTAAATATATAAAGCTTTGTTAAAGCTGGGAACTATCAAACCCTGCTTATATTCATTTTTGATTTGCAAAATGAAATTGATGGGGATCTCGTAAATCAGCGATCGTGATCACAGACAAGTGATACACAAGTACCCATTCTTTAACTCATGCCTAGAAAAGCAATAGAGACTCCCGGAAGATGTTTGTAAGTTGTGAGTAAAGTTTAACAGTATCGCACTTAAACAACGGCATCATTGCTAAAAGAATCCGACCGGGAGAGAATTTTCTGGGCGATCGCCTCAACCGGAATCACTCTGAGCCATTTTCAACCCCCTTAAAACTTCCGTATCCTGGTCGAGGATATAACGGGAGATGATCAGTACCGTTCAGGTACTTGCCCCTACTTCAGACTGGGGAAGTTCACCAACCCATGAAAAAGGGAGAGAAGCAGCCAGAAACGCCACTTCTCCCCCTTGCTCTTTTATTCAACAGAGATTAAACGGCCAAAGTCAAATCCCAGCTATTCAGCGACCCAGTATCTCCGGGAACACAATCTCTGACCCACAACTTCCAAGACCCCTGAGCCGACTGATTGCAAAGCTGGCGGAGGGTGGGAGTAGTTTGTAGGGAGTAAGTCGTATTCAAGCGAGTTTGATTGCCCAAAGTCCGGCTTTGTAATTGCACCATCTGACCAGTGGGCGCAATTAAATAAACTTCTAAGTCCCCCAGATAGCTGTGTTGGATATCCACCGTGACGCGGATATCCGCAACCGCACTCGGGTCGGCAATGGAAATTTCGCTGATTAATCCCGGGCGATCGCTGCTGCTAAAAAGATTCAAGGGAAATAAACCCGCTTGATTCTTTTGAAAATCTGGAATCGCCTGCTGACGGCTATTCTGGCCTTTAATCTGGCGCGTGACCTGCATCGGCATCGTCAACAGCCGCTGTGCTCGTCGGACCGCATTATAAGCATTCACCTTCCCATAGCCAAACCATTGAGAATGACCCTTACTATCGTAAGTGCCAAAGCGATTACCCAGTTGAATATCGATATCCGGATCGATAATCTTATCCGCACTTTGCTCCAAAATTTGCTTAACCTGACCGGCAGTCAAGTGTGGATTAATCGAGAGGACCAATGCCGCTACCCCCGCCACCACCGGACAAGCACTGGAGGTCCCACCGAAAAAGCCCGTATAATCTCCGGAATCGTAACCATGAGACCCTGTGCGATCGGTCGTGAAAACGCCCAACCCGGTTAAATACCCCTTAATCTCTGGAGGCGTATTCACCGCACCCATTTCTTGAATCCACATTCCCGGGGGTGCATTATTGCTTGGAGCACAGACGGAAATAGAGGGACCCCAGTTACTATAGGCAGCCTTTTTAGCCAGACTGGTGCAAGCAGATACGGTAATCACATCAGGATGGACCGCAAACCCACTCAGCCACTTGACCGACCCCTTAAGTAGGTTATTCGGCCAACCACTCTCGTTCACCGTGCCACTGGTGGGACGGTTGGCATTGCCTGCGGCAAAGACAATCACACAACCCTTGCCATTGCGTCCTTCCGTGGCGGCCCGGGTAATGGCGGCCCGTTGACGCAAAGAGAGGGGAAAATAGACCGCAGAAGCCCCCCAACTACAGGAAATGACTGAGGCTCCTTTGGTCATGGCCCAATCAAAGACTTGCTCGATGGATTCGTCATCCAGATAGCCCGTGGTCCGGATCGGCATCAGGGCGCAACCGGGAGCAACCCCGACAATACCAACGCCATTTTCTTCGGCAACGGCGACTCCTGCACAGGCGGTCCCGTGGTTGTCTGATTCTCCTTCCGGGAGGGGTAAAAAGTTTTTGCGTTTAAAGTCTCTGGGGGCGACGACTTTACCGGGACCTTGGAAATCCGGGTGATTGAGGTCGATCGCATCATCGGTGATGGCAACCACGACCGATCGGATGCCTCGGGTAATATCCCAGGCTTTTTCCGCTTCAATATGGGAACCCGGGGCGAGGTCGCGGCCTCCTTTGTTCTGTAAATACCACTGTTTCGGATACAACGGCGAGCGAGGCAGATAGTGGTTTTGGGTGGTGATGACGATGTTGGGTTCGGCGGTGAGAACCTCGGATTTTCGCATCAGCCGGTTGGCAATTTTGATGGGATTTTCTGTAGCAGTCCGCTGAACATAACTAATAAAGGTGTTGGGGATGCCGTAAACGGGTTTATCGAGGTCTAGTTGTACGGCATCGGCGATCGCCTGCCGTTGGGTTTCGTCTACGGTTTCGGCAAATTGAATGGTGACCTCATCGGTGAGGTAAACCCGCATTTGTGGATTATTATCTACGGTATAGACATGACTAACAAAGGCAACTTCCGGTAAGCTTCGCACCTTTGTCATGACCGTTTCGAGGTCGCCTGCCTCGTCTACGATAAATTCTTCTAACTGGGTGTTTTGTAGTTGTTGTTTATGGGTGGCGGGAATTTGGCTGAACCAATCTTTTGGGGTATTGGGTTCTAGGGGGCGGACGGTAAAGCGATCGCTGAGTTTTAAGAGGAGTAATTCTTCACCGCCTCGTTGCAGGAGAATTCCGAGACTTTGATCGGATACGCCAATTCCGACGGGATTGGATTCAGAGGCATCTGACCGATAAACTGGACCAGTCATTGGATGTATTCCTTCGCTGATTGATCTATTCGCTAATGGGTTTTATTCATTTAGCTAACGGATAAATCAGTAAGATTGCCGGTGGGGGGCGTTAGGCGATCGCTCCTGTACAGCGCTGTCCGTAATTGGGAATTTCTGAAGACAAGGGTGGGGGCGATCGGTCCAACTGCCGGAAAATGTTTACCGACTGGGAAAGGAAAGGCTGAATGAGTAAAATAGGTTCAATCGATCCACCAGGGCCTTGGGTTTCCCCCAGCCACTCTGGGACCCTCGACTTGACGGGGCCTAAGACCTGGGTGCCGTCTTGAATCCAGAGGTAAATGGCCCCGCAGGGACAAGAAACCAGGTTGGTTGACAAAATCTCTGCATAAGAGAAACTAATCTGTTGCAGAAACCCGGTTTCTAACCTTAACTGAGGACAATCGTCCCTGAGATTATTCCCATTTCCAGTTTCCTCCACAACCCGGGACATTGCAATGTTAAGATACCTAAAGTTTTTATCGCTCTGGTGTTCTCCCCACACACAAAGGTACTTTATGGGATCTGCTGTAAAAGTTCCCCCGCGCGGTTTTGCGGGTTTATTGTCTGTAACCCTGATCGCAGGATTCATCCTGTTGTCTCCCCTACCCATTCGGGCGCAAGAACAGTCCCAACCCGATGGATTAGATGGATTACAGCCCTCCGGTCAGCCAAACGAAACCCTAACCCGGCCAACGCCAACGGAGCGGGGGGCCACATCCCCATCGCAGCCAACGCCGCAATCCATTCCCCAACCGGAGGCGGTTACCCCACCGTCAGACCCGGAGGATTTGCGCCGACTCGCTGCCGATAGCACCTTACTGAGCATGGAGGCAGGGCAGCGTTTAGTCCAAGAAGCTAAAGAATCGGCTGCTGCTCAAGAGTACGAACCAGCGGTGACCAAACTGCAACAGTCCCGAGAGATTTTTAATCAACTTTCCAATTTCCACCAAGAGCTTTACACCAGCTTTACCGGGATTGATAACCGGATTGCCAACAGTCATCGCACCCTGGCAGCAGAAACCGCCCAAATGCGGGACGAGGCGAGTTACGAGTTGGCGGTGGTTCATAGCGCCCAAAATAAAGCCGATCTCGCGGTCCCCTTACTGATTCAGATTGTGGGGTCTCAACAGCCCACCCGAGAACTGGGTCGCCAAGCGTATCAGTTATTAAGTGACATCGGCTTTGTGCAAATCGTCCAGGAACCGATCGCTGCCGACGCGGAAGCCGCCCCTGAAGTCTCCCCGGAAGAACCCACCACCCCAGCGCAACAGACGGGTCTGTTAAGCATACAGGCGGCAAATGGGTTGATGGAAGAAGCTCGACAATCTGCCAGTGCGGAACAGTATGAACAAGCGGTGAGCAAGTTGCAACGTTCTCGGGAAATTTTCAATCAGCTTTCTAATTTCTATCAGCAGCTTTTCACCAGTTTTGCGGGCATCGATAACGCCACGGCAGAAACCCATCGGATCCTGGCTGCGGAAACTGCTGAAATGCGTGATTTGGCAACCTACGAACTGGCCCTGGTGCACCGGGTGCAGAATCAACCGGCTTTGGCTGTGCCTTTGTTGATTCAGATTATCCGGTCCCAGCAACCCACGCGAGAGTTGGGGAAAAAAGCCTACGAGCAATTGTGGGAGTTGGGTTTTGTGGATTCGCCCTTTCCGGGAGGACGCCAAAGTTCTTCGGGGGTTCGGTAACCGGCGAGATTGCTGAGGATGCCGGTACAGAATTGGCCAGACAGCCTGGGTTGTTTCACCCCTATTTCTGCTAAGAATGGAGCCAAGAATGGGTCAAAACTCCCCTTGATTGGGCCTTGTCTGTGATGCTGTACTGATGTTTTAGAAGCTTTCAGTGAATCTAGGCCCTGGTTTGACCCTTGAGCCTGGATGTTCTCCCTTCTACAATTAAATTAGACTATTAAGATAGATAAAGAGGAACAGGAGCAAGAATGGTTAGCCCGGATCAGGTAAAGGCAATGATCGAGGCACAATTGGCGGATGCTCAGGTGACGGTTGAAGATTTGACAGGCACCCGAGATCACTATCAGGTCATCGTCGTTTCGTCCCACTTTGAAGGACTACCCCGAGTGCGGCAACATCAGTTGGTGTATGGTTCTCTACAAGAGGCTATGTCCACAGAGGCGATCCATGCGCTAACCATGAAGACTTATACTCCGGAGGCTTGGAGTCAAGTCTCTGGGGCCGTCTCATAACTAGGCTGGGTCGTCCAATCCGCTATTAAGAAGGCGATCGCCTGCGGGTACTCCGGTATCCCTTATTTGCACAGTAACAATCCATCTTTTACCTTAACGAACACCCATCATGACTATCACTCCAGAACTCAAAGAGCGACTCGACAATATCGTAAACCGTAACAAAATTACTGTTTTCATGAAGGGGACCAAACTGATGCCTCAATGTGGTTTTTCCAACAATGTGGTGCAGATTCTCAATACTTTGGGCGTTCCTTACGACACGGTTAACGTTCTGGACGATTATGAGATTCGTCAGGGCATCAAAGACTATTCCAACTGGCCCACGATTCCCCAAGTCTATATTAATGGTGAATTTGTTGGCGGTTCGGATATTCTGATCGAACTCTATCAAAGTGGTGAATTGCAACAGATGGTTGAAGTCGCTCTGGCTTCCTAATCGGTGCAATTCTCTGGTTTACCCGTGGGGTTAAACGGTTAAATTTTAAATTTAAAAAGGGCTTGATGATCCAAGCCCTTTTTAATGGATAACTGACATAAATCAATCGAATAAAATTTATTAATACTGAGAGTAAGACCCCCAAGCATCAATAGCGATCGCGCTATGATGCTGGTTGCTCTTGCCCGATGAAAGGTCAAATTCCCAAGGCCCTTGTCAATAGTACCCCGTTTCCGGTTGGGGCTGGGGGACCAGCTCAAAATTAGAGGGATCATGGAGAAATCGAATCGCCTCTTCCTCAAACCTGTGGATATGAAATGCTTCGATGGTATTGGTTTGTCGCATAGCGGCAATATACCCCTCTAAATAAAGGCGCAGATCATCCAGGCGATATCCTCGATTCCACATATCCACTAAGGAGTCCGTGAGTTTTTGATAATGGCGAATGGTTGCAGTATCTTGAAGCATAATTAAAACCTCGCATGGTGTAAAAGTCAGGACTTAATCGGGTGATCCCAATCTATTTTCCTTGAACCGGAGCATTTCCTTTTGTTCCAATCTTGGGGGTTGATACTCCCGGAGCCAGATGGATAAAGAAGGTGTTCAACGGGTCTGAACCCTCACGCTCAGACCCTCTTGGAGCCTGGGCGCTGGGTGAGGGAACCCTCTGGCTCTCATGGGGAGCCTTCAGGAAAACTGGCCTGGGGTGGCACCGCCGCACTGCCCTACTCCTATTTTACTGCCATTTTCTCTAAGGGTCGGGCGATTGTGGCATTGCGATCGCCCGCCTGACGGAATTTCTACCTAAAGGGTCAGTTTATTTGGAATTCCTTAACATTTGCGGGGGACTCAGGGTAGCGGAAGTTACAAAACCCTGACAAAAGGTTTGGTAACCTAAATTCCACCGACGTGAAGGAAACAACTCAGTTGTGGGATCTGTTTGCATTTTAATTGTGGAAGGCAATCCTCATCTGCGATCGCTGTTAGGGTGGCACCTACAGCAAGTAGGATATGGGGTTTATCAATCAGCGGACATCCGTCATGCCCGAGAAATCTTCTATAATCGCCATCCAACGCTAGTCATCCTTGACAACGAATTACCCGATGGCGATGGTCTGGAATTTTGCCGCTGGCTCTACCAGCAGCAAGAAACGTTGATTTTAATTTTATCTGCGCGCAATACCGAATCCGATATTGTAGAAGGCTTGAAATCAGGAGCCGATGACTACCTGAAAAAACCCTTTGGGATGCAGGAATTTCTCGCCCGAGTCGAATCCCTTGTCCGCCGTCATCGCCGAATGACGCCACCGGCCAGCTTAGACTATGGCGACCTGCAAATTGATTTAGTCCAGCGCCGGGTTCGATATCAAGAGGACGCGATCGAACTCACGCCCCAAGAATTTAGTCTGCTGTACGTCCTCGCTCAAGCTGGGGGCCTGCCCATGAGCCGTCCGGAACTGCTCCGCCGAGCATGGCCGGATGCCATTGATAATCCCCGCACGATTGACACTCATGTTCTCTCCCTGCGGAAAAAAATCGAAACTGACCCCCGACAACCTAGCCTGATTCAAACGGTCCGCAATGTGGGCTATCGCTTGAATACTGAAATCCTCAACGCCACGCCCGCCCAACAACCGGAACAAACGACGGGGAAAAAAACCCTGATGCGTCAATTAACTCCAGTCGGCGCGGTTCCACTCTCTCGGGGCTAGACTCCCTTGACGCCTAAAAGGTCCGAGGTTAATTCCCTCAACTCATTCCCATTCTGAGGCAGCCTCTGCTTCCGCTTGGACGATCGCCGATCGCAACCGGGCTGAGTCAATCTGCTCCTCGGGCAGGTCCTCCAAGAGGGTGCCTTTGTGCAAATACAATAAGCGGTTGCAAAACTGCTGGGCGAGGTCGAGTTGGTGATTGACCATAATCAGAGTCGTCTCCGTGTTCAGGGCCACTTCAGCTAAAACTTGTAGGAGGTGCTCAGCGCGACCCACGTCTAAGGCGGAGGTCGGTTCATCTAGTAACAATATCGAAGGCTCAATGACTAAGGCGCGGCATAAGGCCACCAGTTGCCGCTGTCCTACCGATAGCTGCAGTTCTGTTCGCTCCAGCCATTCGGTAGGTAGGTGTAGGCGATCCATCCAAGTCGAGACTCTCTCCTGAATCTGGGGGGATTTCATTCCACGCAGTTTCAGGGGATAGGCGATCGCCGCTTGGACGGTCATGCCTAAGAGTTTTGACTCTTGCAAAACTAGGGTCACTTGCTGACGCAGTTCCAAGACCGGAATTTTTCGGTAATCTTGTCCATCCAGATAGATCGTGCCACGGCTGGGGTCGATGAGTCGAGCAATCAGTCGTAACAGAGAGGTTTTTCCCCCTCCAGAGGGACCCACAATGGCAAGGCGATCGCCTGGGTAAACGTCAAAACAAATCTCATTCAGGATGGGTTTTTCCATCCTCGCCCCTGCGATCGCTGCGTTCAGGCTGACCTGATCCAGCCGCAGTTGAGCATTTTGTTCTATTGGCAAGGGTTTTAAATCTTTTTCTTATGAAGAATCCATCGGTTCCAGTCTATCTCCATGCCGGTTCTCCCGGTTAGAAATCACTGAACCTGGCCCTCCGTTTAACTGCCGAGGTTGATTGCCGTGGCGATCGTCCAAGCATCCATCAACAGCAACATCAGGGTAAATCCCAGCAAAATAAAATACATCCAAGGTTGGGCTAATGGACGCACATCCCGGGTATCAATCCCAGTTTTCGCTTCCACAATTTTGACCAACTCGGAAAACCCGACCACCCGCATCGGTAGCAGATACCCTTGGCCGGATTTACTGACAAAATAGTACACTAGCCCCCCCTGTCCGGTGGTGCGCGGTTTGAGCGCCGCTACCTCATTCCAGGGCAACATCCAGCCCTTACGGATACCCCGGGGAACCCACTGGGGATAGGTAACTTGTATGCCTTCAGCATTGGCGATCGCCCTTTCACTGAGCGCCCCATACACCGCCACCGCCCCCATTGCCAATCCCACCCACAGCACCCCCGGAGAAATCGGTGCGCCGGTAGCTTCGGACAAAAACGGTAAAGGCACCGTCAGGGCAATATATAAGCTCAACAGGGTGACTCGAATTATGGGGGAAATCCGAAATTCCCGGACTTCTATATCTTGGAGTTCAGTTTGAGGTTCAGCGCGATCGCCGATTGGTTCTATTGACACGACCCTTTTTATTGTTAAAAAAATTGACTCGTTGAAAATTTACCGAGATTTGATAGGAGTTGTCCCCCAGACCCGATGGCATCATAACGGATTAAGGTAAATATTTTTGCACCACGGTCCAACCCGTCCAGGATACCCAAGCCAATGCCACAAATAAAATAGCATTGGTGGTGATGTGGAGCGATCGCGCCCAGGGACGCCCGGGAGCAATCTGATTTGCACTCCAAGCCGACAGCACGACCAGTCCTACCACCAACAACCCCGCCCCTAAATGGACCGAATGACCCAGGGACCCATAATGTCCCAGGGTCCCTACAATCCCGACCGCCAAGAGCAGCAAGACTAGGGCCACGAGCGTGATCCCGAAACCATAGTGGAGCGATCGCACCAAAATTCGTCCTCGCGGTTTACGCCCGAGGCGCGCACCATACATCCACAGCCCACTCACCGCGAGTAAGCTGTAGGCCAGTATCGAAAAACCCATTGACCAGGCTGCGATTTTCCACAACCAGAGGAAAGAAGGCAGATCCACAAACTTTTATCCTAAATAGTGGCCTAACTGGTTTGTTTACAGTGAATACCCTTCACCATACTCATCCCAGTCAAATTTAACCTTAACACCCGTTCATCCGAATAGGTGCAAGCCCCATTATTTTTGATCCTTTATTTTTGATTCCTTGTTTTTCACCCAAGGACCTAACTTATTAAATGATAGAGGGTGGCCGCGTTATTAACACTGTCACCCCTCAAATCCTACCTATCTTCATCTTATTAAACCGACGTTAAAGCCGTCATCGAGAATGGATCACTTAAGACTATCCCTTTATTATCAATGGTGGGATTTCTATGGGGACGGTTGGACATTTCCTCCCGAGCTGGTGCAGGAGCAGACGGAGTGGGATCACTCTCATCGATGACTCGGAGGCGTCCACAGGGGATCTTATCCGATAAAATAGCACTAGCCATCATCCCCGTATGAATTTCTAACAGGGCTTCTGGAAACGCCTCAAAAACAAGACGTTGACCGGGAAACACAACCCGCTCAAAATACCAGTTGGGAACGTTACTGACCCGAGCAATCTGGATTTTACTCGTCGCATTGACATAGCAGCACAGAATTTGACCTTGGCGGTCAGCCGGAATGGGATCGAGGATTTGAGCCATAACCTTTATGAGGAGTTTTTTCCAAAAAAAACTTTATACCCTCTAACCGTAACACCAGCCGATCCCCGCAAGCTGTAAACGCGACTACCAACTGAAGAGAATATAGTAAAATTTTTCATTAAAAATAGAAAATTGCAGGGTTAAGGTATGCTGATGAAACCTATCGATCCCCCTTATCATTAGGGGTTTTCCAAGGTGTCCAGGGTGTTACTGGTTCCGGTCATCCTGAATTAGGGACCTGCCCCACTAGAACCCTCGGGTAACGGAATTGCCCCCTTGATCATGCAAATTCCGAGGGCTGATGATATGGTTAAGTTATATGAACCGCTTTTTGTAAAATCTATTCCCCGCTACCGAGATGGAAAATCGCATCCTCTACGTTCGCCTCCCGTGCAATCCCATCTTCCCGATCGGTGTGGTTTACCTAGCCGATTTCGTTCACAAGCTGTTTCCCGAGGTTGAACAGCAGATTTTTGATATGGGAACAGTCCCCCCTCTGGACTTTGCCCAGTCCCTCGATGCCTGTGTCGATCGCTTTCAACCCACTTTACTGGTCTTCTCCTGGCGGGATATTCAAATTTACGCCCCCGTCGGGGGACGCGGAGGCAATCCCCTACAAAATGCTTTTGAGTTTTACTATGCTCGCAATCCCTTGATTAAACTCCGGGGGGCCCTAGGGGGACTGCGAATCACCACAGCCTATTATGGCGAACTCTGGCGCAATCTGGGATTAGTCAAGCGGGGACTGAAACGCGCTCAAACCTATCACCCCGAAGCGAGGGCGATTGTGGGGGGAGGTGCCGTAAGCGTGTTCTATGAACAACTCGGGCGCAGTTTACCCCAGGGGACGATTATCTCCGTGGGGGAAGGGGAGGTGCTCCTGGAAAAATATCTGCGGGGTCAGGATTTTCGGGATGAGCGTTGTTATGTTGTGGGGGAAACGACTCCGCGCGATCGCCTGATCCATGAAAAACCCACAGAAATTGAAAAAACCGCTTGCGACTACGACTACATAGAACGGTTATGGCCTGAGTTTCAATATTATTTGCAAGACCAAGATTTTTATATCGGCGTCCAAACTAAACGCGGTTGTCCCCATAACTGTTGTTACTGTGTTTATACAGTTATTGAAGGGAAGCAGGTCCGGATTAATCCAGCCGATGAAGTGGTCGCCGAAATGCGACAACTGTACGATCGCGGCATCCGCAATTTTTGGTTTACCGATGCTCAATTTATTCCGGCGCGGCGCTATATTAATGATGCGATCGAGTTACTCCAGAAAATTTCCGAGGCCGGAATGGAAGATATCCATTGGGCCGCTTATATCCGCGCTGACAATTTGAACCCGGAATTGTGCGATTTGATGGTCAAAACCGGGATGAATTATTTTGAAATTGGGATTACCAGCGGTTCCCAAGAACTGGTCCGGAAGATGCGGATGGGTTACAACCTGCGAGTGGTTCTGCAAAATTGTCGCGACTTGAAGGCAGCGGGTTTTAATGATTTGGTATCGGTGAATTATTCGTTTAATGTCATTGATGAGACTTATGAAACGATTCGTCAGACCCTGGCCTATCATCGCGAACTAGAACGAATTTTTGGGGAAGATAAGGTGGAACCGGCGATCTTTTTTATCGGGTTACAACCCCATACCCATTTAGAAGAGTATGCGTTTAAGGAAAATATTCTCAAACCCGGTTATGACCCGATGAGCTTGATGCCTTGGACTGCCCGGAAGTTACTCTGGAATCCGGAACCTCTGGGATCGTTCTTCGGTGAGGTTTGTCTGGAGGCATGGCAGCGCAATCCCAATGATTTTGGACGGGAAGTGATGCGAATTTTAGAAGAACGGTTAGGCTGTGCGGAGCTAGAATCGGCGTTATCCGCTCCGATTCTACAGGAACAACAGCCCCGGGCTAAGGTTTCTGCCAATTGAAAATGATGGGGGGCTTGAAAGCCCCCTCTGGTTATTTTTTATGGGGGGATCACTATATTTTTGTCACTCTTGAATCGGTCATTCTAGGAGGTCGTTACACTTGACCTAGCTCAAGAGCTACTGCTTGGGGTTGCGAGTAAAGAAAGGGTTCAGCAGTAACCCCTTATTAAAAATGGTCTGGGAGAAATATTTAAGCTATTCTGTTAAGGATTGCTTATACGTTTAATAATCTAGCTTCAGGTGTTCCGGAAAGTTGAGAGAGGACCTCTTCTCTAACACACAAGAGTGCGGCTAAGGAAAAGACTCGGGTTACGAGATCCGGGGTAATGTGAGGATATTGGCCGAACACTTGCTGTTGCGTCCATCCCGCAGCATATAGCTCAAGGACGAGCTCCGCCAATTGCACCGTTGTTCCGTTCGGCTTGGATTCCTGTTTTTTAGTCATTGGATTTAGGCAGGTGGGCCAAGTCATTTTTTCTTCCATAACCGGGTAAACTCCATTCTAATTATAGGCAATTTCTGTACGGGTGTCTCCCCCCTGTACTGTTCCTTTAATAAAGCTATTGTAAAGATTTGAACTCCCACTTTGGGTAGACTCTGGATCTTGTCAGACTATTCCGGTTGGCAGAGTTCCCCTTGAGGGCCCCAACTGGTCGTGGGTAGCCCTATGTCAGCCCGATCGCGTCCCCCCGAGAGGGCGATCGCACCCATAGCACAGTGGAACTACAGGTGAAACAAATTTTGCAGCCGCTTTCTCACCCAAACCACCGGATTTTTATCATCTTCCGTAGCATCTAACAACCCCATTGTTCGTAATTGCTGTTGCCGCTGGGCTAATTCTTCTTGATGTTTACATAATTCCTGAACGATTTCCTCAGCCAACTCGGGATGCTCCCGCAAGATGCTTTGAAAGCCATTATGATGAATCGTAAACAAAATGGTTTCTTCTAAGGCTCGCACCGATGCGGTTCGAGGAATTCCTAACATTAAAGACAATTCCCCAAAAAACTTGCCTGCCCCTAGGTTAGTCAGATGCTTATTAATTTTTTCCACAAATACCTCCACGGAACCGGATAACACGATATAAAAGGCATCTCCCGGGTCCCCTTCCTGGAATAAAACCTGGGAGGGATACAAGCGTTTCCGATGACCAATTTCGATGAGTTGTCTTAATTCCAGGTCCGTAAAGTTTTGAAAATAAGTCACCTGCCGCAGCAAATCTTTCAGTGATAACGGCTTATTCGAGGTAGCAACTGCTACAGGCTCGGTTATCATCTCCGGACTGTGGCCATTCTGTTGGAATTTTTTTCTCCCCAACCGGCTTAAATCTTCTCCATTTCTAATCCATAAATCCCGTTGCGGGAAGGGGACTGTAATATGATTTTGGCGCAGGTTGTACTCAATAATAAAATTTAAAGAACTCCTAATAAACGGTTCGCGGTCAATCCGGTTTACCCAAACCCACAGTTCAAAGTTGAGGGCATTATCCCCAAAATTTTTAAACAGGACTTTTGGGGGAGGGTCGTGCAATACTGCCGGTTCCATATAAGCCGCATTTAAGAGGGTTTCGGTGACTAAAACCGTGTCACTATTATAGGCAACTCCCACAGGAATTTGAATCCGAGCGTGAAAAGAGTCGTAGCTCCAATTCAGAACTTTATTTTCAACGAGTTTACTGTTCGGAACGACGACATCGCCCCCATCACGGGTCCGGATCAGGGTCGATCGCAGGGAAACTTCTTTGACATAACCTGACATTCCGTCAAATTCTATAAAATCCCCAACCTTGAGTTTTCGTTCTATGAGTAAGGTCAGACCGCTGATAAAGTTGCGGGTCACTTCCTGAAGTCCAAAACCAATCCCAACCCCTAAACCTCCAGCAATGACGAGTAGGGAACCGAGGTTAAATCCGGTACTTTGTAACACAATAATCAGCCCTAACATGGAACTGCTATAGCTGATAATGGTTGCCATTGCTTCGCGGTTTCCTTCGTCAATTCCTAACTTAACGAGCAGCCGATATTTGAGGAACTTTTTGAGGGCGCGGGATAGGAACAAAACAATACAGACCCAGATAATCAGTTGCAACATTGCACTGATTGACACTGAATAGTTGCCGAGGGGAATTGGAGTGGTAAACCAGGAAAGGGATTGTGCTGCTATTCTTTTTAAAGCTTCGTTCATTGATCCTGGATCGAGCGAACAATCGCTCGTTTACTATAGGTTAGGGGAAAGAGGCCAAACCCGGGGGTTTGCTCGCTTCTATGTCCTGTGAGGGATTGAGCGCTTCGTCATCATCTGAAGTATCCACTGCGCGATCGCCCTAGGGTTCGGTTTGGGGGAGGGGTTAGCCTTTGTTGCTATCTCTATCCTGAACTGAGTCTGATTTGCTCCCATTTTGCTCCGATTCTTCTATAGTGATCAAGAATTAGGCCACAATTCCGGAGGGTGTTGAAAGTCCCTTCCTTAGTCTGCTGTCCATCGTTCGATGTTCCGCAAATTCTCACCGGATGGCTACAGGATGAGATCCCGGGGTCAAAAACCGGGGTTCTTGACCCGAATAGGGTGGTAAAGGCTACAATCGACGAAGGGCCATAAACTGAAAAAGCCCCCCTTTGTAGAAAGGAGGGTTAGGGGCGATTGCCTGCGGCATAGCTTCGCTTACCGCGCTGCAATGATGCAGTTCGTCTTAATCTTGCTCCAGGGAATCAGACTGTGACAATGGTCTCTGCCTGGAGGGGAGAGAGCGCAAATTCAAACTGCTGTCCCCGTTGGACAAACCCGAGGAATCCATCTTGTTCCGCATCCGGAAGGGGTCCGGGTTGATACCCATACAACCACATTTTATTTTTGATGGCGTCGGGTAAGGCGACTAATTCCTGGTAATGAGCGTGAACAGTGGTGGGGAATTGAGAGGTTTCACAATCTTGGAAAATCAGGTCCGCTTGCTCGTAATATTCCCCGATTTCTTCCCGACATAATTGGGTATCGGTGCTGAAAAAGATTTGCTTTCCTTCGAGTTCAAAGAACAATCCATAGCTGGGCATGACAAAGTAACCATTATCAATATGGATGACTTTGACCAAATTAAATTGGATATTTTCCCAGATAAAATGTCCATTGCGGGGAACTTTTTCCACCTCAAAAAACGTCTCTAGTTCTGTAACATCGCCTTGGATGGAACGGAGGCCCCCGGAGAGGGTATGGGCCCAGAGGTCCCCAGCTATTTCTTTACTGATATAAAGGCGGGGTCTTTGGCATCGGGGGTCAAATTTGGTGGTAAAGGAAATATATTCCAATCCTCCGGCGTGATCCGAATGCAAATGGCTGATGTAAATATCGGTGATATCCAGATGGGAATATCCCGCCTCATGGAGAGAGAAGCGAATATCAGAACCACAATCAATCAAGAGTTTGGTTCCGCGATCGCTCTCTAACAAAACATTCGATTGATAATTATTGGCTCCCACGGTGAAAGCCGAGCCAGAACCTAAAAAGGTTAATTTCATAGGAGTCCTCTAATCCTCTAATGTCATTTAAACAAGGACGATCGCCCTCAACGATGGAGAAGTCGATCAACCCCTCCCTTAGGACGGAGTAACAGCCAGAATTGACTTATACATCTGTTCTAGGTGAGCCGCCACTGCCGGGGGTTTTGCCGTAAACTTAATGTAAAAACAATGGGGTTCAGCGGCGGGTTTTTCCAAAACCTTGGCATAAATATCTTCCCGGCTGCCCTCGAAATTCCCCTCCAATAAATTGAGCTTGAGATTGGTCAATCCGACGGGGATAATATCCCCGGCTCCCGGTTCGGTTCGCACTTGAGCCCCTTTAGCCGAAAGCTGGACTAAATGACCGATTAGGCGGGTTTCGCTGATGTGCTTTCCTTCCAAAATGGTGTATTGAATGGGGATTTGTTCGCTCAAAGGCAAAAACATCTCTTCTTCCCTGGTTAGGGAGATATGATAAGGCTCTTTAATCCCGCTCACATCATAAATCATCAGCGGATCTTTCACCCCTTTGGGCATCACCTCACGTTTACCCTCAATTTCGACAACATCCTCACCTCCGGCATCGAGGAGAGTCTGCTCAGAAATCAGAATTTGCCCTCCTGTTGTATAAGATTCAATGCGGTAGGTTAAATTGACCTGACTGCCGACGACTCCGTACTTGGTGCGTTTTTCCGAACCGATATTGCCCACGACGACTTCCCCGGTATTGATGCCAATTCCCATTTCCAGTTCGGGCAGTCCCCATTCCACCACTTTGGCATTGACATGACGCATGGCTAACTGCATGGAAATTCCGCAGGCGATCGCCCTTTTTGCATCATCCGGTCGGGAGGTCGGTGCACCAAATAGCACTAAGATACCATCTCCCATAAACTCATCAATGGTTCCCTGGTAAGAGGTAATCACATCGGCCATGTATCCCAGATAAAAGTTGAGAATTTTAACCACTTCTTCTGGAGGCAATCGCTCAGAAAGCGCCGTAAATCCGCGTAAATCTGAGGTGAAAATCGTCAGTTTGCGTCGTTCCCCGCCCATTTTTAATCCTTCCGGATTTTCTAGTAAATTGGCGACGACTTGATCCGTGAGATAGCGACCAAAGGTTTTACGAATATCTCCGGCAGTCCGGGCAACGTAAGCAACGATCGCCGTAGCGGAACCGAGTAAGGCCAAAGCCGGAGGCACCACGGGAATCCACCATCCCAACAGAAATACCCCATAAGTGATTCCCACCAGGGCCACCGCAGACAAAACCGCCGCTGCGGTGCGTTGAACTGAGAGCCATCCTGCGCCCCCGACATAGCGCCATTTCCAGATCAGAAATGCCCCCAGACTGCCCCAGAGGAAAATCCACAACCACTCGTAAGGTTCTTGTATGGTTTTAATCACGGGGCGATCGTCGAGGGCCGCACTAATCATCTGGCTGACGAGAGTGGCGTGAACTTCCACCCCCGCCATGCGGTTGCCCGCTTCTTTGGTATAGGGGGTGAAAAATAAGTCTTGGAAGCTTTCCCCAACGGCTCCAATCAAGATAATGCGATCGCGTCCCCAATCGGGCGGGACTCGATTTCTGAGGATATCCATCAGGGAAACCGTCTCAAAATGTCGGCTGGGACCGGCATAGTTTAACAGGACCTGATAGCCCCCATGATCTGCGCCAACGTAGCCCCCATCGTTCGGTTCAAAGCGAGAGAAAACTTGGTCCCCAAATTTCCAGGATTCGCTCCCGTCAATGGCTTCCGGGGCAATTCCTTCGGCATCGAGATAGAGACCTGCTAGATATAAACTAAAACTGTAGATGAGGTTTCCGGCTTCATCATTCACCATCACCAACCCCCGGCGCTTGACCTGATCTTCATCCAAAATCATGTCATTGGAACCGGCATATTGTAAGCCCGGAGGGGGTGCAATGGTGTCGCGATCGCGGTCCCCGATCACTTTTTGAATTCCCACCAGATTCGGTGTAGATTCAAAAACCTGACGGAGTGCAGCATGACCGGGTTCAACGGGTTGATCCCGATAGACATCTAAGCCGATCGCCCGAGGATTCATGGCTTTGAGATTTTCGATCACTGCCGCATAAACGCGATCGGGAATAATGGCTTGTCCTAATTCGCGCACATCGGCTTCATTAATCCCAACAATGGCAATTCGGTTATCTGGAGGTTCCGAGGGTCGCGCCCTCATATACAGATCGTAGACGGCCCATTCCCAAGGCTGTAATACACCAGTAAAACGCAGGAGGATTACCGCTACCGTTACTGAAGGAGCAGCAATCCAGACCCCGCGCCATTCCCAAACTTGCCGTTTTAATTGATTCCACATCACGGCTTATTCCTTATTTATTTAATTCTGCGATGTTCCAATAGTTTGGATCGGCAGAGGTTCCGAAGCAATGCTTTCTAAGCCGACATATTTTAACAGTCCTTGCCACTCCGTGGGATTAGAATTACGGAATTGGGCAAGCAGACTAACCGCTTCGTTCCATAAGCTTTGGTCAACATACAGTTGCACCTGATCCAGGGGCTGTGCCTGGTCTAATTGAGCTTGCATTTCCTCGGTCAGTTCGGTGGGTTCGATTTGACCCTGCACGAATACATCGGCTTGGCGGTCTCCCGGATCGCAGATTAGGCTAAACTGCCAATCATAGACTTTGCCAATTTCCAGGTCGGTATTGGCAGGGAGGCTGACCTTGACGACGCCCGGGGCCTCGGATAGCTGGAAGGTAGAGAGATAAACGTCATTGCCATTCCCATCAACAATCACAAATTCTCCCGAATCTGCGCTATTTTTGGGGACAAACATGAAAAATTCCGGGTTGGGCGTGACGGTTTTGACGATATCATGGGTGGGCATTAAGGGGGTCAAGGGGGATTCACCCTCGATGCAAGTGTCATTCCCATTGCCTCGAACTCCTCCCCCGGCGCTACTGCGGGGACCACCGATGTTGCGGGGTGCAGAAGGGAAGTTGAGGGCGAGGAGTTGCCCCGGCTGAGATTGGGCGCGGACGGGGGAGAATCCCGAAAGGGTGACCAAAGCCGGAGACAGGACCACTGCCAGGATACTCATTAAGTGAATCAGTTTGGGCGATCGCATGATAGTAAAACCTCCGCATCAACAATTGAAGAAGGATGAGCCTGTAAAAACAAGATAATAAACGTGGAAAAGAATCGGGAAAAATTGACAGTTTAGCTCAGATTGTGCTCTACCGCTATCATACTTCCGAATTCTGAGAAACGGATGTGATGTGAAACAAGCAGTGGAGTGTCAATTGAAAATGACGCGGATTTTCCGGGACTGATTCTCAATATTGAGCGACTAAAGGGCGATCGCGCTTTTTTGAGTCATGATCGCACCGCTGTCATTTTTAGTTAGATTCTTGATCACCCTGGGTTTCATCCGGTTTTACTCGGCTTCCTCTCCTCCCTTGACAAGTTATTTCCCCTACTGTTCCATCTTCCCGTCACGGCATCCGCTTCAATTGGGCGATCGTCGCAATCCAACGCCGTCGTTCTCCATGTTCGAGACGGAGAATTTCATCTAAGGACCAGTGAAAGTGAAAGGCGATCGTCGCTACCTCTTGGTACAGCTGCTCCAAGGGGTAGCCCAGAACTCCCCCAAAGGTATCCCCTCCACTTCAGACGGGTTTATTTGGGTATAAAACTCTCGTAAATAAATAAAATCCGTTAAAAACAGTTGTTCTAATAACTCCGGCGTCACCGATGAAAACCCTCCTAGATGGGTAATCACCCGAGAGAGGAGAAAGATGATTTTATAAGCGGGATTTTCTTGAGTCCGAAGGTCTTTGCTCACCCATATTTCATCATGACCCGTCGCCCTTCGCATCCCCCCTTGTCGATGCAGACTGCCCTCCCCATCCACCACTCCCACGGGGAGGGTAAATGTAAACTCAGTATGAGGTATCGTTTCCCGATTCATGGCATCACCTCACTCATGAGTAGGAGGGTCCCGGGAGGGCTGGGGGTGACAGGGGTTCTGAGTTTGGATCCCCCTGATTTTCGAGTTCGTTAATTTGACGATAAAAGGTTTGAAGATAATTCAAGTCTACGGCAAATAGATTCTCGATCGCCAAGGGAGTCACCTGTTCTAAAGCACCCAACCGGGTAATCACCCGAGATAAAATAATCACCGTGGCGTATGCCGGATTCGATTTGACCCGAGGGTCTCGCAGGGGAGCAATCTCATCGATCGCCCGGGATAAACGCATCACCCCTTGGCGGTGCAAGTTGCCGGAGCTATCGAGATACCCTTTGGGTAACGTAAACTCAAACTCGGTCTGAATCATCCTGACTTGGCCCTACCATTACACCACCTTAACCCGTTTTAACTCTTCCACAGCCACTTCTAGTTCTTCTATTTCCAAGTCACCGCTACTGACACTGACATCAGAAATAGAATAGCTCACCGGCCATGCCCGTTTAAACTCAAATCTAACCTGAGCCTGTGCTCCTTGATCATAAAGGGTTAAGGAGCCATCTCGCCGCTGTACGGCCCAAGATCCTTCTTGAATTGCTTCCAACCAATTCCAGACGGTCATGGACACGGTTAGACCGCGACGCAGGGTTAAATTGGTATAGCTGATATTCCCCGGAATTTTAGTCCGGATCATCCGCCCTCGGGATTTACCATCTTTGCCCCACATTTGGGGGGTGACTTCGCAGATTTCAATGATTTCCTGGCTAGTTTTAAACCCTTTACACTCCATAAAGTAGGCATCGATCGCATCGACACTATCGGCTAGGTGAAGTTCTAGGTAAAATCGCGAAGTTGCAAGTAATTCAGGAAATTCAGGCACGGTTTAATCTCCGGCAAACAAGTTGCATCGCGGTGAGCGGATCCGATGGGTGCATTGATTCGGGGCGATCGCCAATGGAGTCAGGAGGGGTCTTCCCTCTTCGAGGGAGGGGCAATCCCACTCCGTTGACTGTCCATCCCTCTTTCATGAAACGCGCTTATTTCGTGCGTTCCACATACTCATAACAAAACGTGATCGTTTCTTTGAGGGACTGATTTCCCGCCGCATCTAACTCCGACATTTTATAAGTCATCGGCATCACCCCTTTAAAGGTCCAGGTTGCGGAGGGTGATCCATCTTGCTTGAACACCGTCAAGGTTGCCTGATCGGTTTTCCCTTTGGTTCCCGTCGCACCGCCCAAGTCTGGCGTTGAGTGGGAATCGTAAAACCACTTGGAAACCGCTTTAGGGTCTTTACTAGAGGTCACAAACGTCACGGTGACATCGCTCGATTCTACAGCGGACGGTGCAGCTTGACGATTGACCTTACTTCCAGTTTTTACCCCAAATGCACCATCGGCATTGGTCACGGGAATGGTCATTTTCACTCCCGAAACCGATTCCACCAATAGATCTTTGCCCAACCCATCGGCGGCAAATTCAAATCTAGCCTGAGAAAGTGGTTCCTTATCGACTGGCATTGTTCTACTCCTTTTTTCTTTCCCTAATTACTTTCCCAAAACAAGGCGTCTATTTCTACAAAAAAATTGGGCTGGATTCTACCAAAAATTAGAAATCTACTGCTTCCGTTCGACACTTTCTACATTCAGTTCAAATTTTTCTGTCAGAAATTGATCGCCACTGACATTAAATTCACTGACTTCATAGCTGACTATCTGACAGCTTTTGAGGTTATAGGTTAAGACTGCTTTCGCATCGGGATCGAAGATAGTAATCGCCGCATCGGAAAAATTACCGCTCCATTTTCCATCCCCTCCGTAAGTGGCAGGCATTCCTTTTTTAAAAATGTCGTAAAGGGTTTTAACGCCATCTTGGAGGACTGCTTCAATGGTAACATTTTGGTTGTTATAGTAGCCAGTTGAAACAGTTTGCCGGGACATTTGAGCATTTTTCCCCGAGGCGATGGGGGATTTATGTCCTGCGGTTTTGGCTTGGACATCAATGCCACTAATTTTAAGTAGTGGAAATTCTTTTCCTCCGTAAGTAAATGAAAACCTATTCGAGGAAATTACAAACAGATCTGCCATTTTTTTACTCCTTGAAGCTTGAAACTGAGTGAGAACAGTTGGGTTTCAGTCATCCTTAGCCATGACTGTTGTTGGTCCTTTGTCATTAGTCCTTTGTCATTAGTCCTCAATGACCAACGACTAACGACCAATGACTAATGACATAAGACCAATGACCAATTTATTGGCCCGGTGCCCATTGGCTGATGCGGAAGATCACGAATTCGGCGGGTCGCACAGGAGCGACTCCGACTTCGATGTACAGACGACCCATCATCATGGTGTCGGCGGTGTTGAGTTCGCCGTCGCACTTGACAAAGAAGGATTCTCCTGCAGTACCGCCCACCAATGCGCCCTGACGCCAGAGACCTTCTAGGAAGCTGGAAACAGTGCGGGTGACTCGTCCCCAGAGGGTGGAATCGTTGGGTTCAAATACGACCCACTGAGTGCCGATTTCAATGGATTTCTCGATATAGCTCATCATCCGACGCACGGGAATGTAACGCCATTGGATGTTATCGGGTTCGGCTAGGGTGCGTGCGCCCCAGATTTTGATGCCGCGATTGTAGTTTGAGAAGTTACGGATACAGTTGATCCCCAGGGGGTTCAATAGTTCTTGTTCGCGGAAGTTGGTTTCGTAAGCTAGACCAATCACACCCCGGGGAGTATCGTTGGCGGGAGCTTTGAACAGACCCCGGGTTTCATCGGTGCGACACCAAACGCCCATCATGTGACCGCAGGGGGGAATGGCGATAGGACGACCGCCGTTGCGGGGGTTGGCGACTTTGATCCAGGGATAGTAAAGGGCGGCAAACATGGACCGGCGGTTAAATCCTTCGCGTAACCATTTGGCTACATCTTGGGGTTTTTGCTGTTCGGGAGCAACGGCGCGGTTCTCATTTTTTCCGGGTTTGATCGGGGGTGGGTCGAGAACAACCATGCGGAACGGGGGACTGGGAGCAGAGTTTTCACACATACTCACCATCATTTCCATCACACCATGTACTTGGTCGATGTCCATGAGTCCTTCTTGATAGACGCGCATCAGGTCAGGACAGGCGATCATGGCTACGTCGTCAATTTCAAAGATCCCTTGGACGCCGGTGCGATCGTCGCGTTTGCCTTGGAGTTCTCGGGGTAGGCGATCGGGGTCTTGAATGAAGGGGGGTGGGGGGGCAACTTCGTAGGTGCCATTGCCGGGACGCTTGGAGAGGGGCGAGATGGCTCCTAGACCTTCGGGGATGCTGACATCGATCGCTTCAGATTCCTGCAATGCGGTCAAGACATAGGTGCCTAACTCGGCCTCTACATCTTCTTTCATGGTCAGGTTCTCGTAGGTCTCCAGTACCGTATCCCCTCGTCTGACGGTAACCTTGAAGAATTGACCATCATCAATGGGGGGCTCGGCATCTTCATCTTCTGGGGGCTTCGGGGTGCTGCTTTCCACTTTGACCGTCACCCGTCCGGTTGCTGCCGGAAGTGCTGGCGCGTCCCCATCTTCGGTTTCCCCTGCGGCTCCTTTGAGGTTGAATAATAGGGCGGGACGACCGGAGGAGGTGAGCAATTTCGTGGCAGTTTTTTCCGGCGGTGCGGGTTCAGAACCGGGGAGTTTGGTCCCAATACTGCTCACCCAACAGCGACCGCCGCCATTCAAGAACCATCCGTAAACAGCAAAGGGGAGGTACGCATCGAAGTCGGTAAACCCATCAGAACCGGGTTTGCCAAAATACTCTAGGTATTGATCCCAGGTGGTGACCATCATGGGTTGAAAGACTTCGGCATCACCACGGACATCTTCGGTAAAGCCGATAAAGCCAGGAACGCTGAGACTGACGCCTTCGATCGGGCGACTACCTCGGTCTACTTCTTCAACGTAGACGCCAGGAGCAAAATAATCCAAGGGCATGAGTGGTTGTTCTCCAATTAATAGATAGTTAGATCTACAATGGTTAGCCAACAGGTGTGCTTCGGGTCGGTTCGAGCCTCCGCCAAAACACGGTTAGTTCGCTAACGCCTGTTATTGAATTGAGGTAAAAGCAATTTCCTTCATAGCGGGTTCAGTTTGGCTGGTGAACGGAACAGTTACAGTTAGATACAAACCCGGACGTAGTGGTACGCCTAATGCAGTCCAAATTGCTGCAATTTCACTCAGCCTATCCGCAGAAATCCTCATCGGTAAAGTTCCCTTGCCTCGCAAGGCTGGAGCTAAACGTTCGGACGGTAAACAACGGTGCTGGATGAGCACAGTCAATGCTTCTGACAACAGGTGCTGCTCCCCTAGGGCGGTCACATCCCAAGCCGTGAGCAGAAACGAGACATCAAACCAAAGGGTTGAGGCGTCGGTCTGTTGATGGGAGGGTTGCATTTGGGGGTTTTCCCGAACGTCGTAGCAGTAGAGGTTGAGCCTCGGAGCCTGATTGTTCAGCTCGGGAGTTGGAGAATTGAAATCAATTTGCTCCATACTGACCGATGAGGTCCCGCCTGCCAGGATTTCTGCTAAGGTCTGAGCAACAGCAGGAATCATAAACCGGGGTGATTAGGCAGCTACAGGTTATAGATTAATGAGATTGATGGAGTCTGGTTATTAGACTTTGGTCGAAATTTTAAAATTTGTGTGGAATTTTAATATTTTTGAGAATCTGAGGTTAAGGTAGGTTGGACTGTCCTTCTATGGGGATTTATAAGACTATCCCCAAAAAGAACCGACTATAAAGAAGAGTAGGTATGGAACCGTTGAGTCTTGGAACGTTTTTGTCTGGCTCTGAAATGCTTTTTACCTCCGCTATCGCGGAATTCTCCTTGGGAGAGACCAGACCCGTGAGAAACCCCACTCCTTCGCGATCGCAATCCCTAGCCATTGAGTCAGTCTGTCACCAGCAGATTCAGCAGATCCTCGGCTATCTGCCTTTGGTCGGTGCCTGGATTGTTTACCCGGATTTTGAGGAGGGACAACTTCGACGTTGGGTGGGTGAAGCGAGGGCCGATCGCCCGGAATTTAATGAGGCGGAGTTATCTTACCTAAAGTCTGAGGTTTGGTTACCCCCTGAGTTGCCGTTAGCTCGTCTGTCTCAACTCAATGCCTATTATGTTTACCCCCTCCCTCCCTTGGTTGATGGGGCTTCCAGCAAGTGTCTCCGGAAGATAGACTCCGATTTGGGTGGGTTATCAGAGTGCCTCTCCACGGGGATTGTTCCCCAGGGCGATCGCGCTGAATCTGTAGAGACCACAGCCCACGGTGAGAATCATCCCTCTTCTGAACTCGCTCCAAGCTGTTCCTATCTCCTGTTATGGGCTGCTCAATCTCTGTCGCCCTTACAGGTAGAATTTGTCGAACAACAGATGCCCATGCTCCACCATTATCTCCGGGGTGCTCTTACCTCGAACTGCCAATCTGAAGAACTTCAATTACTGCGGCAATCTCTCCATAAGGCGGAACATCAATTGCGGAATTCTCTGGCTCTGATTAGCCTTTATGCTGAAACCCTTTGTCTGGGATTACCAACGGGTCCCTTTCAAGAACAAGCTACAGTGATTCGGGAATCGGTCAGTGAACTCAGTGCTAACTTAACCACCTTACTCAATTGCGGAAAACCGGCTCAGAAATTGCCGGAACATCGCCATGATTTATGCCAGATTGTCGAGGAAACTCTCAAATTCATGCAACCCAGATTCCAGGAAAAAGATATCAAGGTTGAGGCTTCTAAAACTTCCGTGATGCTCCCCCTAGATCGATGGCAAATCAAACAGGTGTTTGAGAATCTCTTGAATAATGCGATCGCCTTTACTCCCCTCGGCAGTCGGATTACTTGCGAGTGGCGAGTTTTTTATAATGAGGTGCTGGTCTCCGTGAGGGATCAGGGTTTGGGCCTTTCCCGAGAAGACCTGCAACAGGCATTTACCCCCTTTTATACCCGACGACCTGGGGGAACTGGATTGGGGTTACCCATTGCCAAAAAAATTATCCTGGACCATCAGGGCAGCATTTGGGTCCAAAATCATCCCGAAGGTGGGGCGCTCTTTTCTTTTACCCTGCCCCGTTATCCTCAATCGGATTAGCCATTTTCATCCGATGAGAGGTGCGAAATTTGGGGTGCATTTTAAACTTAAAAAAAGAGGATTTATTCTATGGTTTTTCATTTCAGTTAACCCTGTTTTCCAAGGATTGTAAAGCCTGTCGATACCCCCAGTAAATTCCTTTATTTTTAATATTTTGTCCATCATTTTTCAACCCTACCCCGTAAAACCATGAACACCCCTCAGTTAGTCTCTATTCTACTCGTCGATGACGATCCGATATTTCGTCAGGGATTAAAAACCCTGATCAGTTTTTACAATAATAACGGTTTATTTAGGATGGATGTGGTTGGAGAAGCACCTTCAGTCGATCAAGCCTTAAAGGTGGCTTCTCAACAACATCCCGCTTTAATATTACTGGATTTAGAATTAGCTCAAACCGATGGTATAGAGGCATTGCTACGATTGCGAGAACAATCTTTTCAAGGGAAGGCGATTGTCTTATCCGCCCATCATGAAGATGAAGCCGTCTTTCGGGCCATGCAAGCGGGGGCGCGGGGGTATGTGTTTAAAGAGTCTGTGGCGAAACAACTCTGGGATGCCATGACTACAGTGATGAAGGATGAAGTCTATTTAGCCCCCGAGGTAGCAACGAGTTTTTTCCGCATCTTTCATTTTTATTCCGGTCATTCTCTGCAAGGGTGTAAAAATATCCGTTTAACTGATCGCGAACGGGAAGTGTTAGAATGGTTAGTCAAAGGGGCTTCCAATGAGGAAATCGCAGGTCACCTTTACGTTACGGTTGCAACAATTAAAGCCCACTTAACCGCTATTTTTGAAAAACTCGGTGTCAGCAGTCGAACTCAGGCGATTGTCAAAGCATTAAAAGTCGGTTTAGTTGCCAGTTAATCTCCCCTGGAATAATTCAGAAACCGGGTTTCTTGCCTAAATCTGGGCTAGGTATAGGGTGAGAAACTCGGGTTTTTAAATACTTTCTAACCCCCGGTTTATAGGCATTCCCGGACAATTACCGCCGTTGACATAAAATCCACCGCAACTCCATCGGGGGTTTCCCTTGGTTGTTTAAGGGAAATAAATTTTCACCCTGACACCATTTGATAAACCATCCGGTTGGGGGCCATGCGGCAGTCGGGAGATGTTCCCGTTCGTACTCTACAACGGACTCATCGGATAAGACCGTTAGGGGCAATCTCTCCATCGCTGCGGCGAGTTCTGACCGGGTAAAAATACAGGACCAGGTGACCTGGGATAGTTCTCGGGTGAGGTTGTCCGGTTCATAGTCATCCACGGCTAAGAACAGACTAAATAATAATAAACCCCCCGGACGTAAGGTATCGCAAATTCGGGCTAACAACTGGCGGAGGGGATCGACGGACCCAAAATGGGAGGCAATCACTTCACAGAGTATCACCCCTTGATAATAGGCGGGTTGTAGCTTGACTTGGCGATCGAGGATATCCCCGAGAATCCCTCGGACCGGCAATTTCTGTTTTTGGGCCGCCTCTTGGATTTGTTCGACAAAGGCCGGGGTTAACTCCACGGCATCCACAGGATAACCTTGTTGGGCTAAGGGTAGGGTATTTCGACCTGTTCCAGCCCCGATATCTAAGATCGGGGAATCGGCTGGATCGGTAAATTGGGCCGCTATTGCCATGACTTTGGCATCGGGATGGGTGCCAAATAAGGGGGGTTCGCGTTGTTTTACCCAATCCTGGTACTGATCGGCGACGGAGGAAATAAACGGTTTGAGTTGCAGGGTCACCCCCTGGGGGCTCGGTTCATAGGCGAGAATTAATTTGGAATGGGGAGAGGTGGCAAATCCAGAGATTAACTGTTTTTCCAGTTCTTTCGGCAGTTTGGCGAGGGTGGAGGGTTCGATGACGCTGTTGAAACTGCTCAACAAGGCGGTGATCTGTTGCAGATACAGTTGCAACAACTCAGGAACACAGGGGAACAGGATTTCGCCTCGGGCTTGAAACTGGCTTTGCAGGTGTTGGAAGTGTTTCTCGTGAATGGGGGGGTGGGGTAGGGGTTCGCGGGTAACGGGAGAAGATGGGGTTTTGGTAGGGAACATCAGGGTTAGGGGGTGGAGGGGTTACAAACGGCGGCAGAGAATCCAACGCAATTCTAGGGGGGGAAAGGCGTTGGGGAGATGGAACATATTTCGGCCTTGGGACCAGGTGGGATACCAACTGGTGGGGGGCCATGCGGAGGCGGGGAGATGGTCCCGTTCGTATTCAAACGCGGATTCGTCGGATAAGAGTTGCAGGGGGAGGTTTTCCATTGCGGTGGTCAGTTCGTCCCGGGTAAAGAGGGTACACCAGGAGGATTGGGAGAGTTCTACGACGAGGCGATCGGGTTGGTAGTCTTGGAGGGGGAGGAAGAGGTTGAATAAGATGAATCCCCCGGGAAGTACGGCATCACTGAGTTTGGCGAGTAGGAGTCGCAGTTCGGAGGGGTCGCGAAAATGGGAGAGGACTTCGGAGACGATCGCCAGTTGGTAATAGGCGGGGGGCAGTTTCAGGGGGCGATCGAGGATGTTCCCCGGGATGACTCGCAGGGGTAAGTTTTGGTGATGGGCGGTTGCCTGTAGGTCCTGGATAAAGACGGGGGCGAGTTCTACGGCATCCACAGGATGACCCCGTTGGGCTAGGGGAATGCTATTGCGACCCGTCCCGGCACCGATGTCTACGATGGGGGCATTAGCGGGATTGTCAAATTGGGCGGCAATGGCAGTCGCCTTGGCATCAGGATAGGCCCCAAACAGTGGCGGTTCTTTGGTTTTGACCCATTTTTGATATTCTTCCGCTAGGGAAGGGGTCAACAATGAGACTTGGAATTTTAACTGGGAACTGTCGTATGGTTGGGGTTCGTAGGTGAGGACGATTTTGGCATGAGGGGAGGTTTCAAATCCCTCTTGAAGTTTACGCCACAGACTTTGGGAGAGGTGAGTCACCCCGTCATGGTCCAGGTTTTGCCCGAGGGCGTTCAACAGTTGGGCAATGGAGTTGAGGTAATGTTCCAAGAGGGCGGGGATACAAGGCATGACGATTTGACCGCGCCCTTGAAATCGATGCTGGAGTTGGGCAAGGGGTCCCGGTTGCAGGGTGGGTGGGTCGGTTAATGGTTGGTTTTCAGGGGTGGAAGAATCTATTACGGGGTTGGAATACATGATGGCAGGGGGATTTACAAGGGTTTGGACAGTATCCATCGGACTGGATCTGGGTTGGGAAAGAACTATTATGGGGTGAGAATAGAGGATGGGATGGGGTGTTACAAGCGTTTGCAGAGTATCCAGCGCAATTCCATTGCGGTTTGGTCTGGGGGGGTGAGTAATAATTCCCGTCCGGTTGCCCAGTTGACAAAGGATTCATGGGGAGGCCATGTTTCTTCGGGGCGATGGGTTTGTTCATAGTTGACCCAGGACTCATCGGAGATTAGTTCTAGGGGCAATCCGGCCATTGCATTGGCGAGGTCCGATCGCGTGAACAGGCAGGACCAGTTGACTTGCGACATCTGGCGGGTGACTAAATCGGGTTCGTAGTCAACGGCTGCGAGAAAGAGGCTAAATAGGACTGAACCGCCGGTCTGGAGGACATCACAGATTTTGACGAGGAACAGGCGTAGGCGATCGCGATCGAAGCAAAACAGGGGGAGGGTTTCGGTGGCGATCGCCAGTTGATACTGTCCCAAGGGCATTCGGACCAGGGGATTGAAGATATCTCCCGTAGTCACGGTGATGGGTAATCCAGTTTGTTCGGCAATCTGTTGGAGGCGATCGCAATAGGGAGGCACTAATTCCAAGGCATCCACGGGATGACCCCGTTGTGCCAGGGCCAAGGTATTCCGTCCAGTTGCGGCCCCGATATCCAAAACTGAGGCAGTCCTCGGGTCTTCTATTAACTCAGCAATATCCAGAACTTTCCCATCGGGAGTCATGCCAAACCAGGGCTGTTCATTCTGGTTCATCCACTCCTGATATTCCTCCATATCCGATAAGACAGAGATGGAAAATTCAAAGGTTAATCCGGTTTTTGGGGGTTCTGCCGGATGGTACTTGAGTCTGAGGCGCGCATGGGGAGATAAGGCAAATCCCTCTTCTAACTTTTTGTCCAAAATTTGATAGAGTTGATTTCGTTCCGCTTCTTGGAACGGAATCGCCAAACTATCGAATAGGGAACCAATTCGATGGCGGTAATACTCTCCCATTGCTGGGACTGCGGGCATAATTAGTTCGCCCACGGTTTCCAGTCTTTGGTTAAAACTGGTCAGCATCGCTTGCAAGAGTACATCAGGGTCCGTGATCACTGGCACTGAAGCAGTCGGGTGGTTTGGATTTGCCGATGTCATTGGGTTATCAAGTTTAAAGTCTGTGGATCAACGGTCGGGTGAACGGGGTGCGATCGCCTCCTCTGGGGTGTTCCTGATTCAGTCTTCGTTCCCTGAGTTACCCAGGGAATGCAGAAATTGGAGGAACTACCTCCTCGTCAAGGTATAGATTAAATCTGCAACAACTTACTGGGTTTAATCTGAGACTACCCCGGGGCGATCGCCTCTCGATTGGCACATTTTTCTCAGCGGATCTGACACCTCCGTATCCCTGAAAAGTTTACCTCAATTTTCCCAGGATGGACAAAATTTAAACTTTGCTTAAGTTTTGTCCGCCTCGGCCTCTGAATCGGTTATCTTTAGAAAATTCCTGCCTTATTTTCCTCAAAAATCTACCCAGAGGTTGTGTTAAACTCAATCTCATGAGTTTAGCCTGATTCCCCCAATCGCGCTCAAACCGCTCGAACTTGAAAATTGGCAGCTACAATCGGTTTAGTCTCAATCCTCATTTTAGTATCAGCCCAGAGTGCATAATAATATGAGCAATTATCTAGCTATTGCCACCGTGACTGCCTGTTTACAACGGATGTTACAGTCTTCTGTTCAATTAGATTTAGATGGTGCAAGAGTCACCACCGTTCGCCCCAATAATTTAGGCAGCGGGACTCCTGAAAAAGGGGTTAACCTCTATATGTACCAAGTCTCTCTCAATCCTGTGTGGCAAAAGAATGCAGAAGTCCGGATGCGGAGTACCCGGGATGCGGGGGCGAAAAAATCCCGGACCGCATTAGATTTGCATTATATTTTCAGTTTCTACGGCAATGAAACGGAATTAGAACCGCAACGACTGTTAGGCAGTGTGGTGAAAATTTTGAGCGATCGCACCACCTTGACCCGAGAAACCATTTACGAAACTCTCGCTGATTCTAGCTATCCCTATTTAACCGATTCCAATTTAGCAGACCAAACCGAAGAAATATGCTTTAGTCCGATGGATTTATCCTTGGAAGATTTATCCAAAGTTTGGTCGGTATTTTTTCAAACGCCTTATAGTATTTCCTTGGTATATAAAGCAACGGTGGTGATGATTGAAGGAGAAGAATCCGCTTACCGAGCGTTACCCGTGCGCGAACGCGCCCTCAGTGGCGTTATTCCCTTTTTTAATCGCCCCTTGGTAGAACAAGTGGTCTCTCGTTCGGGAAAATTTGAGCCTATTCTAGCCAATAGTACCCTCCTAATTCGGGGTAAAAACCTGAACAATAAACAGACAACGGTGCGGATTAGTGGGGTAGAAATCACCCCCCAATCCGTTAGTGAAACTGAGTTAGTTGTTCCCCTTTCCTTAACCCCAGAACATTCGTTAAAAGCAGGGGTACAAAGTCTACAAGTCATTCATCATGTCTCTACTGAATCTCGGGGAGACAATGGCAACGGATGGCGGGGAGAATACACTCAAGAAACTGCGACCCAAACCTTATCCAAACCGACAGTATTCTCCCAAAGTTTAGAATCGAATGCCATTCCGTTTATTTTACGTCCCCTGGTAACCAAAGTGACGGTTTCTAAATTAGAAGGAAAAGACGAAGATGTGCGATCGGCTCAGATTAAGGTCCGGGTCAATTTGACTCTGGGTAAACAGCAGCGGATTGTATTAGTTTTGAATGAAAAATCCACCCAGAATCCGGCTGCCTATATGTTTGAAGCCCCCAACCGTCATCGCGATGGGATGGTAGTGACAATTCCCGTTAAAAATGTGAAACCGGGTGAGTATTTGCTGCGGTTACAGGTGGATGGGGCGGAAAGTATTCTGAATGTGGATTCGGATCCAAACAGTCCTAATTTTAATCGTTATACTGAGCCTAAGATGGTGATTCGGTGAGGGGATTAGGAACCACTGATTTCATTGATGTTCACGGAAGAGAGGGGGAGGATGAATTGGATGGGGTGAGATGATTATGACCAATGACCAAGGACAAACGTTCGTAGTAACGACTTTAGTCGTTTCTTATCAACAAAATGCCCGGACGACGACTGAAGTCGTCACTACAAACAACGGAAAAAATTCCCATTATGAATGAAGAAGAGTTGAAAAAACGGCTGAATCAAGAGGTTGATATGATGAGTATCAATCAGTTAAATGAGTTAGGGAATCGAGCGGTTAAAATGGGGTTGATTGTGGGTCATGGATATCGGGGGGGGAAGTATGAAATTTTGCGGAAAGGAGAAGCATTGATGATGACTCCCCAGGAAGCTCAGAGTTATTTTGAAAATTTGATTAAAGAAATTGGTGGCTAAATGTCTGGAGTCAATATGAGTCCGACTAAAACTTGGTTGATCGCCAATCAAGAGTATTTGATGGCGGAGATCGCCCGGGTTCGTTCCTATTTACAGATTCACCTCCAACGCCTGAATCCAGAGGCGGAATTTGATACAGCCGAATTCTTTTCGCTTAAGGAACAGGCAATCGGTTGGCATTTGGAGACGCCTCCGAGTTTAAATGAACTGGGCGATCGCTTTGGATTATCAGCTTTTGAGCGAGATATCCTGCTGTTATGCGCCGGGATGGAACTGGATGGCACTTGGGGAACCCTCTGTGCCACTGCTCAAGGGGATGCTCAAGCTCAATATCCCACCTTTACTCTGGCTTTGGATGTCTTACCTTCACCGAATTGGATGGCACTGACGCCGGTGGGAGCATTGCGCCGGTGGCGATTGATTGAGATTGGGACGGGCAACGCCCTCACCCAGAGTCCCCTGAGAATTGATGAACGGGTGTTGCATTATTTAGTCGGAATTGAACATCCCGATGAACGATTGGTTGCAGCAGTCACCCGCATCCCCATCCAAGTGGGGGAAATGGACCGTTTATGTGGTTCCCATCGCCAGTTGGCGGAACAGGTGGCGGGAATGCTGGTGAGTGAAGAGTTGGGGAAGGTGCCGATTGTGCAATTATGTGGCAGTGATGTCGCCAGTAAGCGGGCGATCGCCTCGGCAGTTTGTAGTGCGATCGGTTGGAACTTGCACGTCATGGCAGGGGATGTCATCCCCATCGCCTTGGGGGAAATCACCGAGTTGATGCGGTTATGGGAGAGAGAGGCATTTTTAAATAACAGTGCCTTGCTATTAGACTGCGATGAAGTGGACAGTAATGATGTCGCCCGAGAAAGTGCGATCGCCCGCATTATCGAAAACTACGATAATCCCTTACTAATTACCAGCCGCGATCGCCGCCATCCCCGGCAACGTCCCTTAATCACCTTTGAAGTCGAACAACCCTCATCCCAGGAACAACGGGAACTCTGGGTCAATACCCTCGGTGCAGACGCTGCCCAGTTAAACGGTCACATTGAAACCTTAGTCTCCCATTTTAGCCTGAGCGCTCCCGCCATCCGTGCTGCCTGCCTCAAAACCAAAGGAACCAACCAGATTGCCACCGACAACAGCAACGACTTTGGCAGCCAACTGTGGCAGACTTGTCGGATTCAGGCGCGATCGCGCATGGAAGACCTCGCCCAACGCATCGAATCCGGTAGCCAGTGGGAGGACCTCGTACTCCCCGACATCCAACGAGACACCCTCCGAGAAATCATCGCCCATGTGCGACAACGGGCCAAAGTTTACGAAACCTGGGGATTTGGCGGCAAAAGTGGCCGAGGATTAGGCATCACCGCCCTGTTTGCCGGTGCCAGCGGTACGGGGAAAACAATGGCTGCTGATATTATCGCCCAAGAACTGCACCTCGATCTGTATCGCATCGACCTCAGTTCCATCATCAGTAAATATATCGGAGAAACCGAGAAAAACCTGCGCCGAGTCTTCGACTCCGCCGAAGCAGGCGGGTCCATCCTCCTCTTCGACGAAGCCGACGCCTTATTTGGCAAACGCAGCGAAGTCAAAGACTCCCACGATCGCCATGCCAACATCGAAGTCGCCTACCTCCTGCAACGCATGGAAGCCTATCGAGGATTAGCCATCCTCACCACCAACCTCAAAAGTTCCTTAGACCAAGCCTTCCTCCGCCGTATCCGCTTCGTCATTCAATTCCCCTTCCCCGACGCCAATCAACGGGAAGAAATTTGGCGACGTATTTTCCCCAAACAAACTCCAACTGAAGGGTTAAATTATCCTAAACTCGGTAAACTCAATGTCGCTGGAGGAAACATCCGCAATATTGCCTTAAACTCCGCCTTCATTGCCGCCGATGCTAATGAGCCCGTGATGATGAAACATATCCTGGAAGCGTCAAAAAGTGAATATATGAAATTAGAAAGACCTTTGACCGATATGGAGGTGAAGGGATGGGTGTGATGGGCGATCGCATCCCTGAACGAGAGAATCTAGGAACTTAGACGTTGGTCACCCGGCGATCGCGCTTTAACTTAGACTTTAGTCGATGGAGATCCTGGGGTGTTCGTGGGAAAGTAAATAAAGCTAATCTATATAACCAGATTTTCCCTACTTGGAAGACGGCAGACGACGCGATCGCCAAAACAGTTCCGACTTTTGGCCTGCGTTCTCATGCTCGATCTTGAATTTTCAACAAGCGCTAATCTAGGGACCGTTAGATCCCATATTTCTTAGTGTTTCTTACCTCACATTCAGGATCGAGATGAGTAGCGCGATCGCGAAGAACAAGCAAGGGGACTGGGTTTTCCCATCATCAGGAGTGCTACCCGTGGCTGATAATTTTTTTGATTTAGACAATGCTCCCAATGTGTTTACAGTAGGAGCCGAAATACCCATTGGCACTACAATTCGCGGTCTGGATGGGGCGGATAGGATTGACGGTTCAGGCAATCCTGATCTCATTTTGGGCAATATTGGAGCCGATACTATCTCGGGTCTCCAGGGAGCAGACACTATTCACGGGGGTCGGGGAGCGGATCTCCTGTTCGGGAACGAGGGAGCAGACCTGCTCATGGGGGAACGCGGCAATGATATCATCTTTAGCGGTAAGGGGGATGATATCTTGATGGGCGGCCAGGGTGATGACTTCCTATCTGGAGATGGCGGGAGTGACACTCTGACTGGGGATGATGGTTCCGATGCGTTTGTCTTAGATATCCGCCATACCACGAGCGATCGCAACCTTGCTGATCTAATTACCGATTTTAGTAACGATGACGGGGATGTATTTGCCCTCACCGATGGAGCCAATGATGCCCTGACCGAAGCGGATATTACCCTAGAAACCGTGGGCACCGATACATTTATTTCCCTCAAGGCGAATGGAGAGTTCCTAGCGCGGGTTCAGGGAGTCAGTGCCGAAGACTTAACAGAGACTTTCAGTACCGTGCGCGCCACCCGCGACGACACAGAACCGGGGGCAAGGAATCTGGGGTTGATACCTGGGAGAGTGAGCATTCAAGGGGAAGTGGGCGATCGGGATTTTCTGGACTTGTTCCAATTCCAAGTAACCGAAAGCAGCATCGTTGAGTTCAGTCTCACCGGATTGAGTGCCGATGCGGATTTGCTACTCTATCAGGATTTGGATGAGGATGGGGAACTGGGAGGAGAGGAAATTATTACCTCCTCAGAACGATGGGACAGTGCTGATGAAAGCATCGAAAACGTCTCCCTCGATCCGGGTCAATATTTCATCGGGGTAGAGCAATTTGAGGGAGATACCAGCTACATCCTCAGTTTAGCTGGAGTTGCCGGAACAGTAGCCCGAGATTTAGCCGGCGATCGGCCCAGTAGTGCACGCAACCTAGAAGCAGACGGCGATGTAGAATTGCATGACTATGTAGGGGGGAGCGATCCCGTGGATACCTATCGCCTGGAGGTATTTGCTGGGGGATATATAGATATGTTTACCGATTACCAGGAGAGCGATCTCAACCTGAGCCTATGGAGCGATCGCAACGGCAATGACCAGTTAGACCCCGATGAGGTCATTGCACAGGGGACAAATGAAATCGAACTCAACAGTATCAACCCCGGCATCTATTACATCAATGTCACTGCTCCGGGCGCGGCAACACCCTACGAAATTTTTGCCATCTCCGAACCGGGCAGTCGCGTCGGCATTGAAAGCTATAACCCCCTACTCCCCGGTATCCCCAGGAAGGGGCAGCTTGATCGCAACGATGAGTTCGATCCCAACGATCAGGACAACTACGCCGATCCCTACCTGTTGCCAGAACTGGGGGCCGGGTTAACAGTCACAGTGACTCAGGAATCACAGGATTTTGATGCTTATCTAACCGTAGTGGATCTGCTCACGGGCGAAGTGGTTGCTGAAAACGATGATATCGACATCGAAGGCGGCAACTACGACGCTCAAGTGAGCTTCACTACAACCCAAGGTGGCAAGTATGTCGTCTATGCCTCCAGTGTGGATTCTCCGGGGTTTGGCGACTATACCCTAAATGCCCTAGTCACAGGGACGCCGACTCCCCCAGCAGTCCGCAGTGCCAGTGCCAGCAGTAACCTTGAGTTGGATGCAGCGAACAATTGGTCTTCGGGTTCTATCCGAACCAACAATTTGTCTTTGGGTTCTATCGCCCTGCCAGCGCCAGTCTTTCTGGAAAAAGGCGGGCGGAGTGATACGGGTTTAGAACAAGACAAGGTTCATGAGTTTACCTACCAACCCCTAACCGGGGGTCAGATCTCTCCCATTCAAATCAATAACTTGAACCAAGGCGGATTTGGGGACTGCGCCTTTCTGGCAGCCTTGGCTGCTACCTTCGGCAAGATAGAAGATCCCAGCGCCGCTGCCTTAGCAACCAGTGCCGTTCTCAACAGTGGGGTTACCACTGATGGCAATAACTATACCTTCCAGTTCTATAACTACCAAACGGGCAATCCGACCACAGTAACGGTGGATAACCAAGTGCCAATCGATCAGTCTCTCTTGTTTGGGGCAAAGTGGAGCAATGATTCTGTCTCACCAAACCAAGCCTCGGGGCAACCCGTCTGGGCCTCAATTTTTGAACGAGCCTATGCGAAGTGGCGGGGTGAGGAGACGGGTCGCAATGGCTATGATGTGATAGGAAATGGTGATTTCGGGGGGCTTCCCCTCCGCCGAGTGACGGGTCAAGCCATCCAAGAGATTAGCTGGGATGATTCCCAAGATAATACCGAATATTCTCTAATCGACTTCAGTGATGAGATGAGCGGTAATTATCGTTTATTAGGGAATATTACCCCGGATGAAATCTTTCAAAACATTCAAAACACATTGAATGGCGGTCGCTATGCCATGTCTGGGACAATCTCAAATGCCGAACAGCTATCTCAGGGTATGCTGGTGGGCGGCCATGCCTATAGTGTTCATAATGCTTTTGTTGATCAGAGTGGCACGAAAATGATCCTAGTCCGGAACCCCTGGGGCAGCGATACTCAAAACGGGGCAGTGGATAATATTAATGATGGATTTGTGTCCCTAACCTTCGATCAGTTTTTGCAGAACTTTGCTGCGGTGAGCCTGTCTCAGTAATCGTCTCTACCCAGTCGGGAAATTAATTATCCGATCGCATTCAAAATGCCCTAGGCTGCTATCCTTAAAGATAGCAGCCTAGCCTTTTTATTGACTATGCAAATCGTTACCCGCCCAATTTTTTACCCATTTTAAATAAATGCCAGGGGAGTAATTAAACTACATTTTTACCCCAATCATTATCCAAGCCAAAGCCGTTCAACTGTTAAACAACAATGGGCAAGCCCAAGTCATCAACTACTTAAAAGGCAGCTACCACCGCCTCGGACTCCTCCTCAACTTCGGCGAAGCCAGCCTAAAAATCAAACGCTTCATCAACTAACCCCTCCCCACCTCCCACTCCGTGACCCTCTCCAAATCCGTGCAAATCCGTGTAATCAGGGGTTAAAAATCTAGACCTTAGTCCAATAGACCTGAGTTACCCGTTCATGAAATACTAGATAAAAATACCCTATCAATAGCGATCGCTGAGGCAAGACTATGGCAAGCGGACGGCAGATTCAGAAAAAAGGACCATCGAACACCACACCGACTCCTGCCACGGGGATGTTCAAACCCCGTCCTTTTGCCCAGGCTGCCGAATCCGAAACGGCGATCGCACCGGAATTACAAACCAAAGCAGAACCGGGACAAATCGGGGGAAGCCGCCTCTCGCGCATCGATGTTTCTGCCCCCCCACCCATCCAACCCAAACTCACCATTGGCGCACCGGACGATAAATACGAGCAAGAAGCCGATACCATTGCTCGCAAAGTCGTCAAACAAATTAGCGCCCCTACACCCCCAGATGGGAACGGAGGTGGGGATGCGGTGCAGCGTCAAATGTTTTCTAAACCTTCAATCATGAGACTCACGGTGCAACGCCGAGAAGCCGTAGAGGGGGGAGCCGCTTCATCAGACTTGGAAAGTACCATCAGTCAAGCCAGAAGTGGTGGGACGCCCCTAGGGGAACCGATTCGTCGCCAGATGGAAGGCGCATTTGGGACAGATTTTAGTGGGGTGCGCGTTCATACCAATAACACGGCTGATACTCTCAACCGTTCCCTGAGCGCTCGTGCTTTCACCACGGGAACTAATATCTTTTTCAAGCAGGGAGAATATAATCCTAGTAGTTCAAGCGGAAAAGAATTACTTGCTCACGAACTGACTCATGTGGTGCAGCAAAATGAAGGAACTGTACAGCGGCAACAGGCTCCCAACATTCAACGAAGCAAAGAAGATGGCGAACCCGATAATTTAAATTCTAACTTAAATCCCACTGTTTTCAAATCACAAACTTATGGGAAAACTTGGACCCGAGATGCAGAGATTACTCTGATTGACCGATGGTTACAAGCTACGGATAACTCAGAAACATGGGAAGACCAACAGTACAACTTGATACAAGTTTTGGAGGCTTGTGAACAGTGGATGACACGGTACGGAAATTCCGACAAAATACCATTTGGCAAAAAATCCTCCAGTGAAGGCCGTAAGCCTATCATTGAAGAACTTATCGGTTTAACTCGCCAAGCTCTCCAACTGTCTGGAGGAGTAGGCAATCCAGGGTCAAGTGTTCCTAGTTTGGCAGAAGAGAGTGGCTCTACAGGTCTTAGTGATGAAACTTATGAAGCGCTAGAAGGCGGATTGACAAGTGTTGGGAGTGGCTCTGGCATCACCGGCGATATTTCAGATTTGGGGAAGGTTGAGGAGCATCTAAATGGTACGGCGACAGACTTTCTGGACGGAGGGGCCAATTTTTTCGGAGGTGCATTAGCTATTCGCAGTGGAAAAAACGCTTGGACGGAGGCAGAAACGACAGGAGAAAAAATTCTAGCTGTAACCCAAATAGGATCTGGTGCGGGACAAATGGCACACGGAGTTGGAAAAACAGTGAAGGCCAGCGGCGTAGTGAGCGGGGGCCCTGATCTTGCAGAGGCGACAAAGGACAAGTGGGGAGGAGCGGGAGATCTCGGTGGAGCTTTGGCAGATGGAGCTTCAGCAATCAATAACATTGCGCTAACCTTCAACTCTCTGCATAATATATATACTAATTGGCGGGTTTCTACCGCAAAAGAAAAAATAGCAAGTGGCTTAGAAGCAGCAGGTAATATTGCTGACTCGGTTAAAGATGGCTTTAATACCGCTAAGGGTATTGGAAATGTATCAAAGGCATGGGCAGGAGGAACCTACTCGGGAGCGGCAGCTATGACCCAGGCCGCATCTATTGCGGGTATTGTGACTGGCTCGATTACGATCGCCCAAGGTGGATTCCAAATTTATCGGGCAAAAGGAGCAAAAGATGCTGTTAAGGAAACTGAGAAAAAACAGCAAGAATTGATAGATACCATCTACGCTCGCTACTTACAAATCGAAGAAGAATCAGCTTCACTCCAGGAAGAATTCGCATTTTTAGATGATCCAAGTATCGATTATGAAACCAAGAGCAGACAAGTCAGCGCCATAATTATCCAAATAGAGGAGATTGAGGAAGGCTGCATCAAACTCTCCGCAACCCTTAAGGAACTCAGTGTAGTGCAAGATGAATTTTCACCGGCTACCTCCGCCATGAAAAAAATTCAAAATCGCAAGATGGAAGAAGGGGGTTTCAAAATGGCGCAAGGAGGAACGTCGGTTGCCAGTAGTGCCTTGGTCCTTTCTGGTGTGGGTGCGCCTATTGCGATTGGCGTTGCTGCGATTGGCGGTATCCTCTCATTGGGTTTTGCGATCGTTAAGTACAGTCGGAATAAAGCAGCAAACCTCTTAACTACGATCTCTCGGCGAATAACGTCTGGTGGAAAACCTAAAGCTCAACGGGATGAAGATGTCAGTTATCGAGAAATGGAAAACCGGGTTTACAAATGTTATTACAGCCACATGACCCAAGTGCTGACCCGCGATCCGGCTCCGGGCTTATCTGAGGATGAATTTAGTGATATCAAGACTTTTGCTCGACAAGAAAAAGAGGACCGGGTTAATAAGGACAAACAAAAACATATCATTAAAATTGAAGGGCTAAATGATAAGAAAGATAAAAGTAAGATTGAACCGGAGGTGAAAAAATTAAGTGAGTCTCAGATGAAACAGACTTGGATAGAAATCCAGAACGAAAAACAAAAAGTGATTACGAAAGAAGCACCCAAAGGCAAAATAGGCCGACTCAAGCTGTATGTGAGTGCTTCTAGTCATAAGAGTGGCAAAGCTCATGAAGCCAATGTAGCAGATGTGGTTGCAGCATTGTACAAGTTATGTACTCGAGGATTTAACAAAGAAAAGGGACAATTTGTAGAAGCTCCGATTCAACCTACCGGACAAGCTGATCCTGAAACCTTAAAAGAATTTGGTAACATTACTCTTTTGGGGCTTTTAAAGGCGGCTGCTATCACAGAGGCACGGTGGGCAAAATGGTTAAACGAAGCAGAAAAGCAGCCTGCTGACAAACAGGAAGAGGTTTTGAAAAAACAATTAACCAACCACATAAAATAGGAGGCTAAATGGGAGCATCTCAATTTTGAAAAGAGACATAACCTCCCTACAGGGGGGTTGGTTCAGATTTGTTTTTAGGCAAAATTTGAGATGCTACCGGCTAAATCGGACTCTTGTAACCCCTTTTCTGGAAAATTTTATTTTAGGCAGATTCTTCTAAGATTAGGATAAAGTTACACAAGCATTCGCGTCAAATCAACCGGGATTCAGAAACATGACTCAATTGTTTGATAGATTAGTCAATTTTTACGAAAGTATTAACTGGGAGGTAGAAAAAATTCCCAATGAAACGATTCTTTCGGTCACTTATGGCGGTGAAAATGGTCAGTGGGTGTTTGTCGCTTCTACTGATGAAGAGAATGGCTTAATCGTGATGTTTGCCCGGGTCCCCGAATCCTGCCCTAAAGAAAAGTTTAACGTGATGTCGGAGTTTTTTGATCGCGCTAATTTTGGCATGACTCATGGAGCATGGGTGATGGACCGCCGGGATGGTGAAATGCGCTATCGTGTAGGGGTGGATTTAGAAACTATGGATGTAGGCTCCCCCTATATTAAAGAACTGACTCTTTACACGAATTTAACAATGGAAAAATATTTACCTGCCATTCAAGCTATCCTTCGTGATCAGGTAACGGCGGAAGAAGCGTTTGAGCAAGTTTTTCCTAATTCATAAGGAGTGAGCTGTGATTTATAGAATGCGATCGCATTTTACTTGTCTGCTCTATAAAACTTAAACAAACCCGGACATAGCCGGATATTGATGTTTATTTCTTGCTTCGTCCGGGACTGTCGGCAGCACCCCGTCCACAAGTGTAATCGTCGGAACCCGGCGATTTTTCTAACGTTATACTCGCATTCAAATCTCTATCAATCTTCAGACCACAGTTGGGACATTCAAAAGTCCGTTGGCTTAACGGCATTTTTTGTCGATAACCGCAATTAGAACAGAGTTGACTGGATGGATAAAATCTATCGGCAATAATCAACTTTGAACCATAGCGCTCCGTTTTGTAACCGAGTTGCCGACGGAACTCATAAAATGAAGCATCAGCGATAGAACCGGCCAAACAATGATTTTTCAACATCCCAGACACATTCAAATCTTCAATGACTACTTGACTGTGATTCTTAGCCAAAAACGTAGTTATTTTGTGAATGGCGTCTCGACGGATGTTTGCTACTCTCTGATGTAGTTTTTGGACTTTTAAGAGACATTTGGCCCGATTTTTCGAGCCTTTGACTTTGCGGCTTAAATGGCGTTGCAATCTAGCTAGTTTTTGTTTAGCTGCTTTATACGCCCTGGGATTAGGGAATGTGGTCCCATCGCTAGCCGTCGCTAAAGTGTTAATTCCTAGGTCAACCCCGATTCTCTCTCGACACTTAGGTGTAATCTCTGGTGTGATTTCTACAAAAAAGCTGATATACCAGTCACCCCCTTGGCGCGTTATCGTGACTTTCTTAACCCAACTTTCGGGTAGAGCCTCAAATGTAGAAACCCAGCCCACAAAAGGAAGTTTGTGGCGAGTTCCTGACAATCTGAATGGTTTGCCGGAATTGTCGAGCGTAAAGCTATCATGGCGACCTTTCTTCTTGAATTTGGGATAACCGCCTAGGCCCTTGAAGAAGCGTTTAAAGGCGTCACCTAAATTAATGAAGGCATATTGATACACCTTAGAGGACAATTCGGACATCCAAGGGTATTGAGGTTTTACATAATTAGTAAAAACCTTTTTAATGGAGTTGACATTAGGCTTTAGGCCATCTTCATAGGCTGACATCCACAAACCTAATCCCCAATTGAAAACAAACCGAGCATAGCCCGCGTGTTTGACCATCAAGGTAGCTTGACGGTCATTGAGTTTTAGTTTGGTGCTCCAAGCCTTGTAAGTCATTGCTCCATTTTACGATAGTCTGACTACATTAGGGTGTGGGATTGCAGATTTAATCTGCAAATTCCCTGGGATATTTACCTTGTTGTCCTGAAATGTTCAGGGAATTTAGGATTAAATCTAGCTCCCATCCAAAAGCAAGCGTCGGACGCGATCGCTCGAAACTCCCAATAACTTAGCGACTTCTTTGGTTCCAACTAGCATGGCAACAATTAAAATAACAGCATAATAGTTTATTTTGCCAGTTCCCGGCTAAGTTGTCTAGCCTTTTAGCGCTGATTTGGGTATCCAGGTGCGATCGCCTCTTCTCCCTGTGCCCCCTCACCCTCAATCGGGTCCGAAACCGGGTTTCTTCATCGCAATCTGTTGCATCTGGGCAACTATTACGGCAGAAACCCGGTTTCTTGTTCTTCCCGCAGATGCCTAATTCCGGGAAGTCGGATTCGGCTGCTTCATTTCCTCCAGAATCATCTCTTGATTAATCAACGCTTGAGAATGAGTCGGATTTAGTTCCAATGCTTTTTGTGTCGCCGCTAAAGCATCCCCATATTCTTCTAAAAATCGTAGGGCAATGCCTTTGCCTGCCCAAAAATCAGCATTTTCTGCATTAATTTGGATAGCCTGTTCGTAAGTCGTAACCGCTTCTCCATAGCGGCGCAGTGCCATCAGTCCGAGGGCGCGATTGTAGAGCGCCGGGGCAGATTCGGGGGCCATTCCTAGGGCGCTATCAGCAGAAGCAACAGCTTCGGCATAGCGTTCTAAGCGATAGAGGACGGCACTCTGATTTACCCAAATATCTGCCATTGTGGGCCGATCGCCTACGTTGGCATCCCCTCTCAAGGCGCGATTGTACGCATCTACGGCTTCATCATATCGGCCTAATCCGGTGAGAATTCGCCCTTGGTTGAACCAGGCTAAGGATGACCCGGGGGCGAGGGCGATCGCCCGTTCGGTGGCGGCTAAGGCTTCTTGTTCTCGGTTCAAATGCCACAGGGGAACGCTGCGATTACTCCAAGCATCGGCTAACTGGGGATTGAGTCCGATCGCCTTATTAGAAGCAGCCAGGGATTCTTCATAGTTTTCCAGTCCAGTTAAGGCATTGGCTAACTGCACCCAAGCATAAGCCGGTCCCAAGTCGCCCCAGTTGCCATCTCCCTCCTGTAGTGCCATTTCACAAGCGGCTTTTGCCGGTTCATAGCTGCCTAATCGGTTCAAGTTGGCGCATTGATGCAGCAAGGTAAAGGAAGATTTAGGATTAATTTTAACCGCCCATTGGAAGGAGAGTTGCGCTTCGGGGTGTCTACCGAGGATGCCGAGGATAATGCCTTGTTCGGTCCAGGATGCAGCATCATTGGGTTCCAATCCCAAGGCGCGATCGTAGGCGGCTAAGGCTTCGTCATAGCGTCGTTGGGATTTGAGCAGTCTGGCTTTGTTCGCCCAGGCAACGGCAGGGTTGAGGGTTCCCCAATTTTGATCGACTTGCAAGGCGCGATCGCAAGCTGTCAGCGCTTCTGCACCTTGTCCCAATTGCGAGAGAATGGCGCATCGTCCCGCCAAGGCGATGGAATAATTAGGATTAATTTTAATCGCCCATTCGTAGGAGGCGAGGGCTTCTTCGATTTGACCGGAACGACTCAAGGCGACTGCGCGATGGTACCAAGCAACAGCAGGGGATTGGGTTTCCCAGTTGTTATCCATGCGTAAGGCGGTGTCACAGGAGGCAATTGCTTCTTCATATTGACTCAGTTCGACTGACCCGGAACAGCGTTTGGTGAGTAATAGGGAATTGTTCGGGTCGCGTTCAATGGCTTGGTTGTAGGCGGCGACGGCTTCGGCATATTGGGTTAAGGCAAATAAGGCATCGGCGCGATCGCTCCAGACGAGGGGGTCATTGGTATTTAAGGCGATCGCAGCATCACAGGCAGCCACTGCCTCCTCATATTGTGCTTGTTCCAGCAAGGTTCGACATAACCCCGCCCAATGGGAAAAATCCTCTAACCCCTCCTGTGCCAATACCCGAGAGTTGCCGCTTCCCACCCCCATCCCCGCCATCATCAATAGAACGGATACCCCGATTTTTACTGACTTTCTTCCGGTTTTTCCTAGCTGGTTATTCATATAATTTCTCTGCTTCTGTCATCACTGGTTTGGATTAGTTTCTTCTTCAATTGCAGCGATTTTCGATACCATTGGGCATAATCGCATTACATAAATAAACCTGACTCAAATTCACCCCTTCTAAATTTGCCCCGGTCAAATTTGCCCCGCCCAGATTTGCCCCGGTTAAATTCGCTCCACTTAAATTGGCATTTTGCAGGTTCGCCCCAAATAAATGGGCGGCTTCCAGATTCGCCCGACTTAAATCGGCTCCCTGCAAATTGGCATTTGCCAGTCTCGCCCCTTTTAAGTTAATCCCGCTCAAATTCGCTTCCACCAGATTCGCATCGGTTAAATCTTGGTTTTCCGCCCCATGTTTGATTAAGTCTAAGATAAACAGCCATTGACTTTCTATGGCTGTTCCTTCATTAATTTTAATATCTCGCAGATTCGCATTCCCTAAGTTCGCACCAAATAGGTTAACGTTGCCTAAGTCTGCTTGTTCTAAATTAGCTGCGAATAAATTACTATCCCGCAGATTTGCTCCCTGGAAATTAGCATAACTCAAATCAGCCCGGGTTAAATCAGTTCCTAATAAAATACTATGACGTAAATCAGCACGTTGCAGATTTGCTCCGACGAGATTGGCTGAAGTAAAATCCGTATAATGGAGATAAGACTGAGTTAAATTGACTCCCGTTAAATTTGACCGTTCTAAATTAGACATAAATAAGGAAGCGCCCTCCAAGTTGGCTCCCTCCAAATTGATGCCGGTTAAGTTCATCGCTTCGAGATTTGCACCGGACAAGTCGCTTCCGGCAAGGGTTTGACTGGCTAAGGGTTGATTGACAACCGTCCAAATAAACTGCCATTTACTATCGAGAATTGTTTCACCATTCAGGAGAGTGCCTTTGAGATTGGTTCTAAACAGTTTGGCTTCTTCTAAGTTGGTACTACTGAGATTTGCACCTTCTAGGTTGGCATTTTCTAAGTTAACTTCTTTTAAATTAGCACCGGATAAATTAGCATTTTTAAAGTTGGCATTTTTGAGATTGGCTTTTTCTAAATTAGCCAGAGGGAGGGTGGCGTCTTGTAAGTCAGCATTTTCTAAAATAGCTTCTTTTAAATTAGCGAGTTCCAAATTAGCGGAATTGAGATTAGCGCCTAAGAATTCGGCTTTTTCTAAATTCGCTTGATGGAGGTTGGCTCTAAATAAGGTTGCTCCGTTGAATTTGGCTTTTTCTAACTGCGCTTGTTCTAGGGTGGCGCTGCCGAGGGTGGCATTGCTTAAATCCGCTTCCCACATTCGCGATCGCGACAAGTTCGCCCCATCAAGTTTCGCACCTCTAAGATTCGTCAATCTCAGGTTAGAGTCGGACATATCTGCACCTTGAAGTTCCGCCCCCATCAGATTTGCTTCTTGGAGGTTGCAGCCAGTGCATTGACGGGTTTCTTGCAATTTAGCCACATCCGAACCTTTGGCGGCGAAGACAGGACTCGGCAGGGAAATCAGGGAAAATAAGGACCAATGACATAAGACCAATGACCAATAACAAAAGATAGGAATGGGCGGGCGGGATTTTTTCATGTTCATTACCCTATGTTTCTGGGGTTCAAGATAACTATTACGCGCAAGATAGATATTTTTTCAACCCCGCCCCCGAGGGCGAGAAGCAAAGTAGAAACAGCCCACCAATGACCAATGACATAAGACCAATGACCCATTTAATTAAACTGCGGAGGCAGTTCGGCTGGAGCAAGGGGTTCAGTCTCAAAGAACTTGGGACCCGGTTCTTCTTCTGCTTCCTCTGTTCCCTCGGCAGCACCATCGGGGGTTCCTCCTGGGGCGGCACCATCCACACCACCGGGGAGATTTGCCCCAGGAACGGGGAGTTCTACCGGGGGTGGACCCACAGCATCGCCGCCCGGGGTGGGCGGTGCAGGAATGACCAAGGCGGCCTCTGGAGTCCCGGGTGCGGGGGAAGCTGCTGGGTCACCTGGTGCGGTGGCGGGTGCCCCGGGAGTGGGAACCATTGCCGGGGCTTGTTCGACTGCCGGGGGTGGCGGAACTTCCACGATTTCTGGGGGTGGCGGGGGCGCTAATGTCTCGATAATCACCGATCGCTGTTGTTGGTTGCCCTCGGCGTCAGTAACTTGTAGGGTAATCGTTTCACTGCCCGGTTCTTGACTCACGGGATAGGGCATTCTCCCTTCTGGGGGCACCGTTCCCGGGGCGGGTAGCAGTTCAACTTTCATGCCGTTCCCCCCTTCTACCTTCCAGGAAATCATCAGGGAATTTTGTTGGGGATTAGCTTGTCTAAGCAATTTCGGCGGTGCGGGTTGTCCATTAAAGGTAAATTCCACAATCCGGCTGGGAATCTTTTGAGCCAGAATTTTAATCGTATTGGTTCTACGGATTTCTAATTGTTCCGGTTGTCCTTTTTTGGGGATAACCGTTAAGTCAAAAATATAGTCCCCAGGTTGAATGGCATCGGTGGGAACATTGGCACAAATCACTTGGCGATTGGCGGGGTTTTCTCCACAAAATCCCCGCAACTCTTCGGGAATTCCCTCGGCAAAGTTATAGCGTTTTTCGACACTTTTAACCGTGCCATCAGGACCCAACCCAACCAATCTCATTTCTTGAATCTGAGCTAGATGAGAAAGCGTCCAATTTAACAAAATCCGATTACCCACGGTGGCGGGGGGAGCAGATGCCGTCGGGTTCCCTGGGGGTACTAGACGTTCTTGATAGACAGGTTGAGTGGAGGAAAATTCCTCAATTTTAGGTTCAGGAACGGGTAAAATCCGAATGGGATTAGTTCGGATGGTTTGGGTTTCGGCCTTGGGATTAATCGGAATGGCAGTCAGTTCAAATACATAATCCCCCGCCTCCCTGGCGTCAGTCCAGACATTGCGGCAAATCAGTTGTTCCCCTTGGGTACAAAAGCGCTCCAACCCATTGGGCAATCCCGGGGTCAACTCGTAAATAAACGGTCCACTCCGGACCAGTCCATCGGGAGAAAACCCGACTACGGTTACAGTTTTGAGGTGATTGGGATTGTTTATGGTCCAGTTGAGGCGAATCGCTTCATTATTCAGTTCTTGATAAGAATTACTTTCCGGGGAAAATTGCATGACTTGGGCGCGCACTGGGGGACGAGTTAACAGCCACCAAATCAGAAAAATCAGGGCGGCAACACTGGCGGACATGAGGAGGACAATGGGCAAAAATTGCCACCAGGGACGGGGTTCCCAAAATAAAGAGGCTTGAAAGCGATCGCTAATTAAGGGGAACCGTTGGAGGTCTTCAAGTTCAATGCTGAAATTAATCATCCGCCCGAAGAAAGGCCGCCATCCCTTGGTGGGTTTGACCGAAACCCCGACGGTAACAGAGGTTCCGGGTAAGAGTCGCACCACCGGAGGGGCGATCGTATAAGTACAGATGTCCTCTTCATCGGTACTTTTGGCATGGATGGCAATTTCGCGGATGACATTGCCTTGGTTGGATAATTTCAGTTCAAACAGTCCTGCCTCGCGCTTAATTTTGGCAACGAGGGAGAGCAGTTCGACGGTGACCAGATGCAGGGGAGCAATCTGGAGATAAACGACATCCAACAGGGCGAGGTCCGGATGGTTGGCGGAATAAACCCGGATGGTGGGGGCATAAACTCCGGCCCAAGTATCGGGAGGGGGGCTGATAAAGAGCAGGATTTGACCGACATCTCCGGGATTGAGTTCGAGCCCATCGGAGGCGATCGCCATGCCTGCTTGTTGGAACCCTTCAGGATAGATGATGGTAAACCACCGCGATTCCAGGTCCGGACAGGTCAGAAAAAAGCGGTCTACCCGGTCCGAACGGTTATGAACTGTGACCTGGAGTTCCAGGGGTTGTCCCGGTGCACAGAGGGCGGGGGAGACGGAACTGGTGGGGGGTTGGAGGGTAAAGGTGGGGTCGCTAACGGTCCGCGCTTCTTGAATGAAGGGCATGACCTGGAGTCGCACCTTCTGGTCAATGGGGGTTTCTTCGGGGTAATGTTGGGGCGCATCAATGACCAGGGTATAGTCGTAGGTGCCGGGGATGGCATCCACGGGAATCTGGACCTGAAACACGACTTCACTGGCTTGTCCCGCACTTAAGGCCAGTCGTTCCCGAGGACAAACAAACCACTGATGAACGGGGACGGTTTCAGCGATGAATACATCAATGATGGCGCTGACAGAACCTTGATTGGTGATGGTTGCGGTGAGTTCTAATACCTCCCCTGCCGTGACTAAGGCAACGCCTGCGGGATTGAGGATAATCCCAATCGGACGAATCTTAGGGCGATCGCCATTATTGTCTTCAAATCCATTAACTATCTGCCCCGATTTGGGACTATAACTCTGCATGACCATTCATTCTGCTCCTTCCTTGAAGAACCAACCACCAACCACAAACAACCAACCACCAAGGACAAATGACAAATGACCAATCCCCCCCGTTAAGGCACATCACACCCCAAGTTCGGTAATCGGGGGTGGGATTCGACCCGGACCTCTTGTTGATTATCGCTACCGGCAGCAATCAGCAGATGGTCACCGACTTCTTTAAGATCGACACTATTAAAGTTTTTATTTTTGGCCCGAATAATTTGCTCTCCCTGGGACAGGGCGCGACTGCCATCGATATTGAGCGGCCACAACATCACCCTGCCGTCATCGCCGCCACTGACGAGGTAACAGCCATCTTCACTCAACGCGACCGATCGCACAGGTTGGCCGTTGTGACCGTCATTCCATTGTTGGATTCTTTGACAATCGGAACCCCCGTTCAAACAGGGCTGCATATTCCATAGGGTAATATACCCTTGGTTATCGGCAGTGGCGAGCAGGTTGGGGTTGAACTCGGCGGTATCCAGACTGTTAATATAGGCATCTTTTCCCCCTCCCCGGTACGGTACGACCGTTTCAGTCTGGGTTTGCCAATTCCAGAGAATCAACTGATTTAACTGTCCCGCCACGGCTAAGATGCGATCGTCATTGCCCACAAATTTCAGGGCATAAACAGCAAAGTTAAATTCTTTGAGATTCGATACCCTTGCACCCAAGTTGGAATCAGTCCGTTCCAAGTCTCTCAAGTCCCATTGTAAGACTGTTCCACTCCCATGACCGCTAAATAAAGAGCGAGAATCTTGGGTAAATTCTAAGGCAAATACCCGGTCATCTCTTTGATAAACAAAGGAGTGAAACGGGTCCGGTCGTTTTTCGGTCAAATTCCAGAAGTGAATTTCCCCATTTTCTAACCCAGTGGCGACCCAATTATTGTTAACCGGACGATACTGCACCACCCGCACTGCTTTTTCCGCAAGTAAGTCGCTACAGCCTGGGGATTGGCAATTAGTGCGGTTTTGAAAGGGACGAGTCAGCCATTGCCCGAGTCGATTCCCTTTGTTCGGGAATCTTTGCATTTCTTGGTTGACGATGGGATTAAAAAAGCCAGGGATGTTCCATTCGATGATGGTTTGGTCATTGGAACCGCTAATGAGTCTTTCCCCCACCCCATTAAATTTCACCGTGTTGACGGGTTCATTATGTCCAAAAAAGGGATTTTTGGAATTGAGCCAGGATAACCACCACAGAAGATAGAGGAGGAAGAGTCCGCCTAGGAGTTGGACGGCGAGGGGGAGGACGGGTTTAACGACTAATTCTAGGGTTTGACGTTCATTGCGGGTATCCACCCGGGGATCGGACCAAATCCCGGTTAAATCTAGGAGGAGTTTCCGGCTTCTCCCGAACCAGGGCCGCTTTTTGCTGGCGGTTAATAGGAATTCGACCGTTTCTTCCGGGGCGATCGCACTGGCTTCTGGGATGAGGGTGAGGTTACATTCCACAGAATTGTCTCCCGCCATTTCCAGGGTTGCTTCCTGGGGTAAATTGCTGGCATTTTTGGCTTCCAGACTGTAGGTAACCGGGTCAGACTGCCAAAATTTCCAGCCGAGTTTACTGGGAATGGTGCGCTGTTTGGGGGTGGAGGTAAACTCCACAAACCCCATTGGCATCAGTTCTAGGGAGCCGCTGACCTGAGAGGCAGGGCCATTATTATGGGTGGCTTCAATGATGAAGGGGTAGGCTTGACTGGGGGCCGTGGCACCAAAGGGGGCTTGATAGGTAAAGGTGGTTTCGACCGATTTACCCGGAGGGACTTGTAAGCGGCGTTCTCCGGAAAGCGGCAGCCATCTGGGGTCGATCGCCACTTCGGTGAGGAGGGCATTGCTCAGGAGTTGACCCGGGTTAGAAACCCGCACGGGAACTTCGATGCGACTCCCGGGATTGATTTGAAATTGTTTGACCGGGAGTTCCAGTTGCAGGGCAATTAATCCCGTTCCCCGTTCCACCACTAATCGGAGAATTTCCCTTGTTTCATCCGGGAGTTCCATGGAAAAAACACGCACCCGGATGTTCATCATGCCCACAAATCCCGGGACTGGGGTATTGAGAATGGAGATTTGAAACTGGGTGGCGGCACCGGGGGGTTTTTTGCTGCTGGCGGTGGGGGAGATGCTGTACCAGTCGCCATTGCGATCGGCCGCGGCACCGGCAGCGACGAGTTCGACTTGAAAGCTGGCAAAGCGATCGCTGCCATTCACCACCGTGACTTCAAACGATGCTGGGACTCCTCCCGGTTGGAAATGGAGTTCTTTCGTTGAGACAATTGTATTAATTACTGTAGTTGCCATGCTATTGCTCTTGTCTGAAAAATTATTAAAATTACAAGCCAAATAACGTCGCCATGCGGTTGCGGATCCAGCCCAAGGGGTTTTGATTGAACCCCTCTTCATCATCTAATAAACCCATTTTTTGCAGCAGTTCTTTTCTCGATTCTAATTCGGCTTTGTGTTCATGCAAAGCTTGGGCAATTTGTTCGGCTAAATCTTTATAATTCCTTAAGAGTTTTTGCAACCCTTCCCGGTCTAGCACAAATAAAACCGTATCTTCTCGGGTTCTTACCGTGGCCGTTCGGGGAATTCCTAGCAGCAAGGAAAGTTCACCAAAGAAAGTGCCAACGCCCAAATTGGTGAGAAATTTATTAATTTTTTCCACAAAAATTTCCACCGACCCTTCCAGGATAATATAAAACGCATCTCCGGGCTCATCTTCCCGACAAACATATTCACCAGGATATAATATTTTGCGATATCCCATCTCAATTAACTGCTGGATTTCCGCATCGCTGAAACTGTGGAAATAAGAGACTTTTTTTAACAGTTCAGCTACATCAATTTTTTGAAATTCTTCCGCTTTGCTGCGAGTACGCTTAGATTGAACCAGCAACTGTTGAAAGTAAGTGCTATCGCTCATTTGAGTTAAGACCATAGCTTTTTTGGCTTTATCCGTCTCGTTTTGAAGCAAGCTTAACTGGTCTTTAAATCCTTGCTCACGCGCATAGATTTTGTTGGCCATATCTTGAAAGATTCGTGCCAATTGACCCACTTCATCGGAACGGTTGAGCACATCGGTTAAACTATTGGGGTCAAACTTACCCAGTTCGATATCTTGGGCGGTGGCACTGAGTCGTAAGAGGGGTTGAATTAACCACCGCGCGATCGCAATTCCCAACAGAGTCGCCCCGACCAATCCAACTAATGACAAGGCAAGCGTATTGCGAGTATTTTCATAAATATACCCCATGAAATCTGATTCCGGGACGATCGCCACCACGAGCCAGTCCAAACCCCGACCATCCTGGACGGGAGTCAACGCCACCAGTTGCATTTTCCCATCGAGGGAAAATTTAAAATTCTGGGGAGTCTGAATCGTATCCAGACGATTAAACCGTGCTAATAACTCTCGTGCAGTGCCTTGAATCGTGGGATTAGCACTCTCAATCGCCAAGATTCGATTAGAATTCCCCGGTTCTTCCGTGGATCTATTTTCCCCCTCAACTAACCGATTATCGACCACCGAACTCGCCACAATTGCACCGGACCGTTCAACAATAAAAGCCGCTCCTGCTGGAGAAATTTCTAAACTGTTTAAGAAATCACTGAGTTGATTCAGGGAAATATCAATTCCCAACACCCCTTGTAGGGTTCCCCCTGACTCATAGACTGGCGCAACAGCGGTAATCCCCAAGACCGACTCTTGGAAAGCAAAAGGGTAAATCGGACTCCAGCTCATTTCCCCCGTTGCTTTCGCTTTCTGATACCAGGGTCGTTGGCGCGGATCATACTCACCGATACTGATTTCCCCGAGTCGATTCCCCTGCTCATCCAGTTGATAGGTTTTGCGGATGGGACCGGCTTCTTGTTCCCGAACCCGCAGCACTCGGTTTCCATCCTCGGTTAAGTTAATCTCAATAAACTCACCGGCTTCATTCCCATAAAAAGAAGAGCTGATGGAATTATCCCAAACGGTTTGATACCACAAGTACCGTTCTAATTGTCTTAAATTTTGGACATCTAAATTGCCACTGCGAATCGCTGCTAAAGTTAATTCATTGAAAACCTGGGGGTTTTTCATATAGATGGCGACTTCGGACTCAATGCGATCGCTGACCTCTTCACTTAACTTGCGAACTAGCATCTCAACCGACTGCTGTCCACTGCGAAAGGAGAGCCATCCAGTCACTCCGACGGCGACAAAAATTGGAAAAACGATTAGGGCGGGTAGAACTTTGCGGATTGAAACCATCTTTTTTCCCCTTATGCGGCTTAAACTTACCCTGGCATCTGGCGGGCAACGGGACCGTTAATATCAAATCGAATCGGGTAGGGTGGGCGGTGCGAATTCTTTCGCTTTTTGTAATTGGGTGAGTTTCCGCCTGGTGCGGGCATAATGTAAAATATTAATGCCAATTTCTTGGGCGGTCCGAATCGTTTCTCGGCCTAAAGACAGTTTTTCATCTAATCCCCAAGCGGCGGATAAACTACCGATTAAAATGATAATCCCCCCCCCGGCTAAGATTTTTAATGCTTGTCCGTTGACCGTTGGTAACGCTGAAAATAGAAAAGGTTGAGTTCTCAGGGGGTGATTTCGACTAAGGGTATCTAGGTCTTCTAAAGGGAGTCCTAAGTCTCGGGCAAATTTTTTAAAGGCAGAAGAGAGAGTATTAATTTCCTCGCTTAAGGCATTTTTAATGGAGATTAATTCTTCTTCTAAGGACTTTTTAATTTCTAGGTGATTTGCCCGATATTCATCCCGAGAACCGGCAGGGGTTTTTCCGGAGATTTCATTGGGGTCGGTGGGAAGACTCAGACTCATTTCCAGGCGCGCGATCGCCTCTTGCAATTGGTACTGTAATCCAATCAATTCCTCGACTTTTGTCCCCTTAATGGATGCCTCCACTAACAGCACTCCCCCCATTTCTATATACTGCTGTAAAATGTCAAACTCCCCAGGAGTGAGGGATAGAGAAGGTTGGGTTTTAAAATATAAGACATCGTAGGTCACTAAGTCGTTAATCTCCGAGGGAGAATTTAACGTAAACTGCCCAATTTCATTAAACCCTTGCCAGACTGGATAAAGACCGGCGATCGCCTGACTCAGATAGGCCAAATTAGCATAAATCTGAGCATCTTCTGGGGTATTTTTAACCACCTGGGCTAACCGCACCACCGCCTGGGTTCGCGCATTCGCTTGGGGTCGATACCGCAGGTCTAAATGATTCACCCCAGGAAACCAAGCATCTAAAGCGATCGCAAGTTCCACCTCTCCCGGTTGCAACAAAATTCGACATAGTTCGACCTCCCACTCTGCCGGAGGGCTGTTTTTTTCATCAATTCTAAAGGATTCGGTGACAATATCTCCATTCCCATTTTCCGCCCGCACCAATCCATCGGGGTCTACATAACTAACCACCAGATAAACCATCAACGGTTTTCCCATCAGCGCCGCCGAAGTAATCCGAAAATCAATGGGTTCCGGAATCACAATCAAATTTCCAAACAAATCAATCGCAATTCCCGGCTGAATTTGCACCCATCGTTTATCCCGATATTGGGAGGGAATATCATTGGGGGGTTCAATTAACCGCACCCCCATATCACTGACAATTCCCGGTTGATTCAAGGATTGAAAATGAGCATTTTGACGATGGCGGTGGTAATCATGAGCCAAGCGCCATCGTTCGGCATCAATTAACAGTCCATCACTGACGTGCAGCCGATTTAAAGGTTTGATATTAGGAGGGAGCCAAGGTAGTGTCATGTTAGGAAGTTACCAATTATAGGGTTGTTCTTTGTCATTGGTCATTAGTCATTGGTCATTGGTCGTTGGTCCTTTGGAGTTGTAGAGTAGGGTGGGCACTGCCCACCTTACAGTAGGTGGGCAGTGCCCACCCTACAATGACTACAATTACTCGCTACCAAGGACAAATGACCCAGGACTACTCAATGCGTTGGACAGTATTAACCGGATTGATATAAAGGTCATAAGTACAAAACGCCGGTTTTTCTTGTTCGATAATTTTTCTAACTAATCTTTCATCAATTTGGTTAGGATAGTCCGGTCGCAGTTTGACAATAAAATGATAGGGTTGTCCCCCTCCGATAATCGTATCTTGACCCAGAAGACTCCTGCCCATAACTAATCCCTGAGTAAAAACCTCTTGAATACTGATATGTTTTTCATCTTCGGGAAGATGTTCATCCAGAGGCAAATTGGTATAAAGATACAGATAAAAACGCAATCCCCGACGAGTGCCGCGCCAACGGTAGAGTTCGATCGCATAGCGGATGAGATACCGCTGTTGTGCCAGACTCAGGTGCGGGTCGATTTCCCAACCCACCCAGTAGGCCAAAAAGGGTAACAGGCTTTCTGGAGCCATCAGGGGGTCAAGGTAGGCCCAGATTGCATCCATTGCCTGAACTGTGGGTTCAAAACTCTGCTCAAAAATCGAGAGCAATCGACCGATGAAGTCTACTTCCTGGTAGAGTTCGGGTAAAAATTCCAGGTAGAGACTCCGGGGACGCAAGTAGAGGTTGAAGGCAGCGGAATCCCGATGTTCTCCGGTGCGATTTTCCTCGGTGCAGGAGACGCTCAAGTAGCCCTGAAAATCCAAAAGTGCAGGATTGGCACTGATAATCTCTGGACTCTCGAAGAAGTTGGGGGGAACGTTGAAGTAGAGGACCGCTTCCATCTGGCCTCCCGGAGGCAGTTCGTGACCTTCGGTTCCCAACTGACACCACTCTGGGGGAAAATTGCCCGTCACCGCTGCATTGACGGCAAGGGTGCGAAGGCCGATGTTTTCCAGTTTGACTAGGATTTCGCTGGGTTCTCCTGGATGCAACACCAGGTCACAGGGATTTCTGGGGGGTGGCAAGACATTCCTGCCGTTGACGGTGGGCGATCGCACCCCTTCGGCAATCTCCAAAGCTTCATGCCACCGTCCCACCGGCTGAGTCGGTGCTTCTGGCACTTGCATGGGCACCAATTGCAGTCTTAAGGGGAGGGTGTCACGGGCTTGAGTCATGATGGTTGAACCACGGATTGCACGGATTTTCACAGAGTTTAGATGACACTGATGGTGTGACCCGATCGCAGGGTATCATTGCGCCAGGAACAGACTAACCCCAAGGGACCGGGGTTGATTACGGGGTCTCGGGGGAGACTTCGCACCCAAACTCCGTTCCGGAGGCGCAGTTCAAAGAGTTGGACAGAACCGAGGTAGAGGACCCCGGGAATATTTTGCAGGATGGTGACGATATCGGAGGGATACACCGGACGTCCAAAGGGCCAGCCGGTCGCGTCCGGTCCTCCGGTGAGGGGGTTGAGAAAGCGATAGAGCGCCACCTGCATGGAAAAGATGATTTGCTGTTGGGCGCTGGGGTTTTTATATTCGGGTTTGAGGGCCACTTCGGTTTGCACCGATACCCCCATATAGTCGGGTTGGTTACATTTGACGGCGACTCCCAGTAAACGGCGCTCGTCCAGATAGGTCAAGACGCGATTGATCAGGACTGGGGAGAGGTTGAACAAGTCCGGGTCAATGCCTTCCCCGCGTTCAATGCTGAGGGTGTCCGGTTTGGGAACCAGGAGCATCCGCACGGTTCCCGCTTCGGATTTGTGGGTGGGGGGTAAGCAGAGGGTCCGGGCGACTGCACCGGCTCCTGCTTCCAGGGTGAGGGTTTCAAAGTCTTCTACAGTGACGGCCCGATCGCGGGTGCGGAGCATTCGCGGAGCGCGAATTACCGCTTCATCCAGGGATTCGCTATCGGCCCCCCCTCGTCCTGGCAGATGGTTAATCACCGCAGCGACATAAGGGACCGCTGATTTGACAATTAAAATGGTTCCGGCTTGGACATTCCCTCGCAGTCCGCCTCCGGTGCGGTAACTGACAATTTGAATATTTGCCCCTCGGGGGGGGACTGCTCCATATTGTCGTTCCATCGACTCGATTCCCGTCGCGGTCATCGGTTCAAAGGCATGGCGATCGCCCTGGCGTCCATTGGCTAAAGTCAAGGAACCCTGACGTGCACCTTGTTCCGATGCCCGCCAAGCCATTTTTTCCCGCAATTGCGTCGGTTCGCGGATCAGGGGTCCGAACTGAACTTTTCCCGTGAGGGAATCCAGGGTGTAATGCAAGTCTTCCGGCCCGGAGGTGGAAAAATCATTGACTTCTTGCCAGATTTGGGGTAACCCCCCGATGGGGGTGACGAGGATATATTCGTCTTCTCGTCGCGGCAGTACCGGCACCCCCTGGATCTGAAAGGTTTGGCCGGGATTGCCATCGCTTTCCCCGAGGATTTCATTGCGAATTAGAGTGCTTTGAGAAGCGGTGACACTGCCGCCAATGGACCGGGCGCTCAACCCGACAATGCGAGGCGATCGCGTATATCCCGCTTGATAAGTCCCCGGTTGGGTATAAACGCAGCGGATCCACCGACCTTGGTAGGTAAAAAAGTTCGTCACCGGCCAAGTTTTCGGGGTATGTAGCACCACATCAGCCCCAGAGAGGGGGTCGCCCCCTTGGCGGACGATTTCGCTAAAACTGAACCCTTGGGTTTTATCGTCCGATTCATGGAGGAGGATAGGTTGCCACCGTTCCCCATTCCACCCTTCCCACCGCCTCGGAGGCATCTCGGGGTTAATCCCGGTGGAGGTAGCAGCTTCCCCTTTCAGGGTGAGGGCGATGACATTTCCTTCGATGAGTGATTCTGAATCAAAGACGAGGTAAAAGCAATTGCCCGGTTCAGGAGTATCGTCAAAAAAGGGTAACTCTAACCCTTGCCATTCCCCAGTGCGTTCCATGCGCCAAGACCCGATGAAGCGATCGCGCAAAATCTGGGGTTCCTGTTCCGCTGACGGTGCCGTTAACAAATGCCGGATCCGAGGTTTCCCCACTGCCACCGGCGCATCGGTACTAAACACAATCGCCTCTTCCTCTTCCGTCCGCACCGTCGCCACCTCCGTCCCTACGGGAATCGTGTAATTCTCCGGTAAGGTGGCACTCATATAAAACGTCACCTCCGTTTTAGCCGGAGTGGGTGGACGTAAGCGCACCCCCAACAACTCTAAAAACGTCACATAATTCCGACGGGGCACCTGATTAAACCGGGTCAACATTTGGTCCGTCATCCAGGCGAACAGTTCCACCAGGGTTACCCCAGGGTCACTGGGATTATAGTTCGTCCATTCCGGACAGTAGCGCGGAATCCGCAGCAGGCATTCATCCACCAAGTCCTGAAACTTGCGATCGTCTAAATCTGATTTAGGTAAATTCGGTAAAAAATCAAAGTCCATAATGGTTATTTTTTATTGGTTTTTTGTCATGGATCATGGGTCCTTTGTGGTTTGTTTGTCCTGATTATTCAGGGCTACAAATGACAACGGACCAACGACCCCCGACCCCTTTAAGGGGAGTGCAAAAAATAAATCATCCAACTGTTCAACGTCCCCCCTTGACCGGGTTTCTCTAAAGATGACTCCTTGATGGAGTCACTCCGAACGTTTTAGCGGTTTTATTTTTTGGAGTTCCCTAAGATGACGGCATTAAATAAAAGGGATAGACCATGCTACGAGTCTCGTAACTGTCTTTGAGACTATATTCAATCCGAACCTCAACCCGACCTCGAACCGGATCGGGTTCGGTGTAAATTCCCTCGATTAGAATCCTCGGTTCCCACAATTCCAGAGCTTCTTCAATGTAGACTCGGATGAGTAAGAGGGTTTGAGTATTCATCGGTGCAAACACCAACTCCGACAGGCGCGACCCAAAATTAGGGCGGTAAACCCGTTCCCCCAATTTGGTATTGAGGATCAGCCGAATAGATTCCTCCACATTGCGGACATCGGAACTCAGTTGCATTTTGCCCTGGACATTGATCCGTAACGGGAATGACCATCCCGTTCCGACGTAATCCCGAGGCGGTTGGGGGTTGTAATCGTTTGCCATGAAACAGTTAGCCCACAGACTTTAGTCGCTAGTTTACTAAAATCTATAGACTTAGGAATATTCGCCAAAAGTCGAGTGTAGTGGACTGGCCGGGGAATTTCTGGGGGTTTTGGTCTTGAAGATGCGGTTGCTCAGAGGTCTGAAGATGACCCAACATCGTCAAGGAGTTGCAAGTCTGATCTGCAAGGAATGGTAGCCACTCGGTGATCCCTGACCCCTGAAGGGGTCACTACAAACTGTTTGTAAAACCGTTCTTAGTCACCCCTGAAGGGGTGTTCCCCGGTTACGGAGGTCCAACCAACACGGTCACCCCGGTGCCAACCACAGGTAACGTCAAGGGAACTGGAATCGGTGCCGGGACGCTCATCCCCACGGCCATTGTCATGGTATGCGCTACGGGACGTCCCATCGCCAACACCGTCACCGAAGCAGGCATCACCAAGGTCCCCGCTGCCATCGGTGCTCCGGCAACCGCATCCCCCATACAGGCGATCGGTCGTCCCATGACTAAAACCGTGGGTGCACAGGGTCCTACAATCGGACTCCCACCGGCTAGATCTCCTAATACTGCTACAGGAAACATGATTTTTCTCTAATTATGGGCTGGATCATTTAGTCCCCATTTTTAACGGCTTCACCGGGGACTGACCATTAGCCATAAGTCGCATTCTCCGGTATTTCAACAATTGAGGCGAATTAGGGGTGCTACAATCCCCGCAGTTACACCTGCCGTCACTTGGAATGAGGCCCCGGTGGTAATAGTCGCTCCAGCCGCACCAGTCAAACTTACCGAACCCCCTGCAGTGCCATTTAAGGCCATGCCTGCTAGGAGATCCAATTTACCCCCCGCTTTAGCCTCTAGGGAGGCCCCGGCTTGAATCGCAACTTTCGCGGCTGAACTGACATTGACTTCAGCTGCGCCACTAATGTCAACTTTAAGTGGGGATTTAATCTCGACTGCTTGTTTTCCGACCACTTCCACTTTCATCGCATCAATTTTAATCCCCGTATTGGATATTTCAATACTATTCGAGCCAACTTTCAGCACGATTTTAGTAGCGCCGGTGAGTTGAATTTCTCCTGCATTGACTTTGAGGGTGTTGCTGCTTCCCGAATTCCCCGTTTTCACGTTCATGTCCCCGGCAGAGGTTACCTCTATTTTTTTACTGCTATCATCCATTAAGACGGTATGACTGCCCTTGGTTTTAGCTTCAAGTTTTTTGTTTTTATCATCTAACAGCAGGTAATGAGACCCGCTGGTTTTCATTTCTATCTTTTTCTCCGTATCATTCAGATGCAGTTTATGTTTATCTCCTTCAACAGTCTCCATATAAATTCCTTTTTTACTGTTGCCTTTATCTTCTTCGACAAATTGCAATTTATGACCGAGACGAGTTTTAATCGTTCTGAGACGCACTTTTCCACCGGCGACGGATTCGGCTACTTTTTCTGGGGGTTTATCTTTGCCATTCCAGACGCCCCCGATGATATAAGGTCGATGAATATCTCCATGTTCAAAGGCAACTAGGACTTCATCGTTGATTTCTGGCAAGCAGTCAAATCCGCGATCGGGTCCACCCCCGATCGCCACTACTCGCGCCCAATTACTTTCATGTTCTTCTGTCAGGGTGGGAAATTTCACCCGCACTCGTCCTAACCCATCCGGGTCGTTATTATTAGATACCACTCCCACCATCATGGTTTGTCCCGGTTCTAGTCGGGTTTCTGGTGCGACGGTGGTGGAAATATCATCCGCCCGCAATCCTCTGACACTAAATTCGGTGGTATAAATCCCTTCTTGATACAGGTGGCGAGCTTCGGTAATATAGTATTTTCCGCTATATTTTCCCATGTCGGCAAATTGGACCAGTTTGCCGGTGCGGATGTCGGGATTCCCTTCGGCAACGGCATCGGCTTGGACAAATTCTCCACCTAATTCATTGCACAACGATTGGGCGATCGTATCGGCTTCTTTATTACTAAAAACAGGTTTATCCACGACTATCATCGTGGCTTTGGAGGGTTTTCCATTGAAGGCAGAACTGGTTTTTTTACCCTCTTGATATTGGGTAGTGGTCAGTACCTTGGCCGAATCAGCCTTAGAAACAATGGCTTTTTTTTGTTTATAATCCCATCCGCGTACCTCCACCGAACTCACTTGTTCTGTACTGGACACGCGCACTCTAAAACTATGGATATCCTGCAACCATTTTAACTCTAAGGTGCTGCCTGCTTTAGGTTTTCTAAAATTAAGTTTTCCATCCTGAACGAACAGTTCAAATCCATTGCGGGTTGCTCGTTCCCGCAGAAATTCCATGTTAGTTTGGTTCTCTTGAAACACATAATCATGGGGAGAACCACTGGAATCAATGGTTCCACTGGTGATTCCCACTTCCCCAATCACTTTTTTCAGGATATCCGTATCGCTCATATTTTGAAAGGACCGATTATATCTCCCCCGATGCAGCCGATGTCCCACGTCATAGCCGCGAATCAACATGGTAGCTTCTGAGGTTTCGGTAAAACTACATTCAATGGAGGTAATCTCTCCTTTAAATAGGCTGGCAGTGGTTTTTCCTTTGGAAAATTCCGGGGCTTCGGTGGTACTGGAACTAAACCCAATTTCGATGGGTTTACCAATGGCAAATAATTTTTCATGTCCCCAGGGTTCTCCCGTCCCGGGGAAGTAGTCATTGTTAATCATCAGGGTAAACATTCCCGGCTGATGAAGGCTTTCTTCTACGGAGATTTCTATAATATCTGCCCTTAATTTTTCAGAAGCCTCGGTTCCATCTATTTTTAAGCTAGGTTGAGCTAAGTAAGAGATTGCTGTCATGGTTCTTAATGTGGTTTTGGTATAAATTTCTGATGATAATTAATCAATAAAAAACGCAATCTCCCCCATCCCCCCTATCTCCCTACTTCCCAGTTGCTTTATCCACTTCAGTCAGGGTCAAATCAACTCGCGCTTGCACGGGAGTTCCATCGGGTAAAAAGCGGGTTAATCGATAGCTGAGGCGGGTGACGAAACAGCGCATATATTGTTGTTGTCCCCAAGCAAAAATATAGGTGGGAGGACGTTTTTTGGCGGCAGTTCCTTTTGTGGCAAAACTGACGGCTTGTTTGAGAAGATTAATAGAAGGGAGGATGCTGGTGCCGGTTTCGTAGGTATCAAAGATGATGTTACTAATGGTAAGGGTGCAGGGTTCGGGATGGGCAAAGCTGACTTTAGATAATCCAGAACTGGTGCGCGCGCCTCGACTGGGATTGAGGGTAACGGATTGATCGAATACCAGTTCAGTAGGGTTGAACATGAATTCTATGGTGTCACTTTCTTGGGAAATTAGTTTTGCTTTTTCGAGTTTCCCGGAGGCAACGTTATTACCAGGCATGGGGGTTTTTCCTCATTATTAATAGTGCAGTTATACTGTATTTACCAGGGCGATCGCCGAGAATAGCGACCTCCATTCCGTTCGCGATCGATTGTTAGACGCTGTTTAATCAAATCGTAAACTTTTCGCGCTAAAATCTCTAAGTTTTCCGGTTCCGGTGTGGGTCCATATCCCGGGGCGGTGATGGTGACTTCTCGACTTCTAGGATCGGGATAGTCGGGGGGATTTTGGGCGGGGACTGGGGACCGATCGCGCTGGGGTTCTGGGGGACTGTCTCGTTGTACTCCCCAAGGGGTTAACACAAATTCCCCTTCTGTATCAATTTCAGCGGTTTGGCTGAGTAAGTCTTCCAGATTCGCCCAAGCGGTTGGCATGGAGTCTGTGGTAGTTGCGATGCCCAGATCCAGAGGAGGACTCCCTTCGGGAGTTAAGGCGGATACTTCCGGAAAATTCGGGGAAATCTCTTCTACCGAGAGGGTGAGGGGGAGTTGCGGCGACGGGTTGGTTATGAGGGTAAGTTGGGTTGAGCGATCGCCGATGGAATGCCACTGTCCCAGAGGTTGTCCTGCTTTGGTGGCGATCGCTATTTCGGTCAGTTCCCGACTCTCTCCTGGGCGTTCCTCCTGAAATTGCTCCCGTTCCTCAACGGTTTCCTCCTCACCGGGTGCGAAACGATCGCTCCAACTAAGAACCGTTAGAGATTCCCGGGCGATCGGGGCTAAAAATTGAGGTTCAAAGGAGTTTTGTCCCAGGGTTTGATGGGGCAAAAAGGGTTTTTGAATTCCCAGGGGTTTCAACCCAGAAAGGCGACTGCGATCGCGCGGTTCCTCCCCATAATTTTCCACAGATTCTACCATAATTTAACCCCTAAATAAAGAACCCACCGGCACCCCTGCCACTCTTGTGAATCTTACTACCACCACCGAGGGCATTGCCACCGCCACCGGGGTTAGTATCCACGGAAACATTTAACCCTTCATAAGCCAAAGATAACTCTTCGATCGCCACGGTTGCCGCATCTGCCCTTAATGCCGGGGCTCTCCAGGCAACGGGAACCGCCCCGATGAGGGTCCAACACTGAATCGTTTCTCCGGCGGTGTTAAACAGTAAAATATTGATATCCCGACGCTGGGGACTCCCGCCATTTTCCGGGCTGATTTTAGTCAGCATTCGCGATGCCCAGCCCCAAAATGCGGCATCATTGGTTAGCCCTCTTTTGAGGGTGACTTCTGAAAATTGGGTGTTTCCCAGGATAATTCGCTGTTGGTTGTTGACTCCCCCTTCAAAATAGGTGTCATAGTTAACCGTAACGCTCAACCCCGAACATTCATTAAAACAAGCGGAGATGGAGTTGGTTTCCTGCATCTCTACATAAAACCGATTGGCCGTAATATAATTCAGTCCGTGGGTTTCCGGCTGATTTTGTTTGGTCATGAATTAATGACTCCCCTGTGATTTGGTGACGCATTGAGCCCCCAAAACTATAGCTCAGTTTAGGTTTGTTGGATTGTTGTGGATACTAGACAAAGGTCGAACTTCACCCGTCCTGGACTGATTTGGATTAGGGGGGAGATTGTCGGTAAATCGGAATAAGTCCCGCGCGATCGAGGAGGGTTTGAACTTCTAGGGTCCTGAGAATTTCGGCAAATTTTTCTCCAGCGGAGGGGAGACGGTTATCCCGGGGATAAATCACTACCAAAGGATAGGCTAAGGGATAGTGATTTTGGGAAAATGCGGTCGCATTCGGGCTATAACTGCCTTTACTATTACATAAGTCAGTCTGGGGAGAAATCGGTTGGTTATCCAGAGTTCTAACTAAGGGAGAAACCGGAGGTTGGTTCCCCTCACTTAAGGCGAGGGGATAAACGGAACATTGTCCAAAGACTTGACTCAAGGGGGCAAATCCAATACTGCCAATATTTCTATCTTCAAAATCTCGGATAACGGTTCGCAGCATATTGAAGGTAGAAAGTGGGGTAATTGTGGCGGGAATTCTGACGAGGGTATCGGCGGTGGTTGGGGTTTTCAGGAGGTTCTGAAATTCAGCGATCGCCCGTTCATCTTTGAGCACGCGCTGTTCAAAGATTCGCAACGCTTCTTCTTCATTGGGAATATAGAGTTTGACGGGAAGATTGGGACCGCCTAATTCTTGCCAATTGGTAATTTTACCCGTATAAAGTTGCCGTAATTGGTCGAAGGTAATGCTTCCATTTAACCGTTGGGGGAGGCCATTTTCTCGGCGAGAATAGCTGAAGGGAACGAACACCACAATGCCATCATAAGCAAATTCTCGATAGCCGATTTGAGTGTGAATTAAATTATCGTAAGCGGTGCGAGCATTGAGCAAATTGGTAATGGCAAAGTCAGTTTCTCCCGATAAAACCTTGGCGATCGCCTCGGTTGACGTGGGTTCAGGTAAATAGCGAAAGGTGTATTTCGGCGGTTCACTGGGGTCTTCTGGTTGGAGGCGTTGTTGTAACTCTTGCTCTAACGTTCTGCTGGGGGCAATTAAATTGGGTTGCTGGAGTAAATAACTCCAAGTGCCATTTACTGATGCGGTGTAGGTAAAGTTTCCCAGGGGAATACCGGCTAGTTTGTCAATACAACAAACCGGGTCTTTTGCCACCGATTGTTGCTGCCGATTCACCATTGCCCACCAAATTAACAGGGCGAGTAATATTAAACCTAAAGTTCCCAATAAAAATGCTAAAATTCGGGTGCGTTGACGGCGTTTTTTTTCAACGGTTTCAATCACGACTGCTTCCGGTATTCCCGAGGGAATCACGCTGCCATCCCCAAGCCACCATTCACCGGATAATTTGAGCAGAGTTTGCCGCGCCACTTGAGCGGTTTCAAATGTTTTAGTTCCCCCTCCAATTAAGTTTAAAATAAAATCTTTCAGTCCCGGATGTATGCCCACTGGCCAATCGTCCTCTAACCTGGGGTCGAGTTCCTGTTCAGATTTGGGGTTAAATGTCCGTCCCACTAATAAATAGAATGCGATATATCCTAATGCTTTTAAATCTAGTTTTGGAGAGGAATAGCCCGAGTCGGATAAGAGGGGTTGACCCAAATTTTCCCAGAGGGCTAAATCGCATAAATAAATAAAGAAGCCTTGGGTATTGGGGACAAAAATTAGGCTATCTAAACTGAGGTTTCCATGAATGATTCCCTGTTTCAGTGCACCGGACCGCAGGCGAAATTTCTGCTCATGGAGAAACTCTAAGCTTTGTAATACTTGGTCGAGGACTTGACGAACTTGGGGGCTAGTAAAGGGTCCTGTTTCTAGGAGGTAGCTGGACAGGGTGGGGAAGGCGTCGATTTGTCCTTTGGTGATGAGATAGCAGCGTTCTTCGCGTAAGGGGGCGACTGCCTCCCAGGGGGAAATCAGCCGCTGGTCCTGGATGCGACCATCGGCTAAATTAATCCCAGCGACTAACCGAAATAAGTCTTTGCGCTGGCGAATTTCTTCGGAGTTAAAATAGCGTTTGGGTAAGACATATTCTTTGAGGATGACGGGTTGGCGATCGCTAATTTGAATCGCTTCATAGAGCCGTCCCATTCCCCGATGGCGCAGCAATCTTTCAATTTGGTAAGTTCCGCGATCGCCTCGGATTTTGGTTTCCGGTGCTAAAGGAACCGGAAACCCACATTGTCGGCAATATTTGGCTTGGGGTTTTGCCTCCAGGGTCTCTTGAGCCACTTCGCAGCTTAAAGGATTCCCTCGGGGGCAATCATACTTTGAATACAGGGGTTTAACAGGTTGAAAAACTTCCGGTAGCGTCCCTATTTCAATTTCTGGGGCGAGTTGCTCTGACTGTTTGGTGATGTCTTGACTTTTCCGAAATACTCCGGGTAGCTGGAATTTTAATTCGGCCAGTTTGGGCGGTTGAATCTTTAAGTTTTGCTGCACAAAGGGAATCACCCATTGGAATGGAGCCGGGACGAATCGGAACAGGCGATTCTTCATCCCCATTTTCATGGAGGAACCCCGCATGATGATTCGACTGAGTTCTCGTCTACCGGCTTCTTGGGCTAATTTTTTGCCAATATCTTTAGACATAACCTGGTTGTTTTTTAAAAGTTGTTTTAGAATTGAGGGGAATGTTTCAGTTGATAGACTGATATTGAATATTTGGAGGAATCTCAAATGGCACTAGCCGAAGTTGTTCGACTGTTTAGATCAGTGCAAGCCAATCCTTCCCTTAAAGAAAAATATAATTCGGCTCCCAGCTTAGATAAATTAGTCGCGATGGCTCGTCAAGATGGATATGATTTTACCACCGAGGAATGGATGGAAGCGACCCAGTTTAAGGTGGAAGAATTAGAGTCAAAATTATCGGAAATTCCGGGAATTTAACCCCCACAAAAAGGCACGGCATGGCCGTGCCTAGACTTAGACAGGCTTGCCATCAACTTTGACCTGACCATCGGTACATTCGAGATAAAGGTCCGAGCCTAGGGGCGCAAAAGTAATCCCAAATTTGGCAAAATCAAATTCTGCGGATTGGGCACTGGCAATCAGGGAATTTCGCAAGGTATTCAAGGCGGTTGTATATTGCACCACTTCTTCCCCGCTTTGACCTTCTAACTTGCGCCGATTGCGTTCTGAAATCAGCCGGTTGATTTCGATTTGGATCTGTTCAACATGACCGTCGAATCCTCCAGGGGTGCGAAATAAATCCGCGACTCGTTCCCGTTTGAGGGTTTCTAACCAGCGCGTGGGTTCGATGTAGGGGTCACTGATACTATGGCGATCGTCTACTGGCGCGTGGCGGTCTTTGCCTTTTCTCTGAAGGGCTGTTTCCGCTGCGGCATTGACGGTTAATTCCTCCTTGGGAGTGGCAGTTGCCTGGGTTTGGAGTTCTTCCTCTTCCTTGAGTTGCAGGGTCTCGGGAGTGGCGGTTGCCTCTGCATCCGGCTTGATCAACTCTGCCTCTGATTCGCGGCGATCGCCACCCTGACGCTGAATCGTGGGTTGGACCCCCGGGGTTTCTGATTCCTCCGGTGGAAAGATATCAATATTGGCAAAGTTGAAACCCTGACGCTTTTTCCCCTCGGATTCGGCTTGGACCCCCGGGGTCTGTTCCGGGGATGCCTCGGTGGGTGAGGGGAAAGGACGCGACTCAAATTGACCCTCTACTGTAGAGGCTTGAGGATATTTTTTCGCACTTTTACGCTGAACTAGGGTTCTGATTTTTTTCATAAAGACTCGTCCTGCCGCGAGTTGCGCGGTACCGCATCAATCGCCTGAGATGGAATCCACCTATTTTACGGGACTTGGTTGGAGAGTCACATTCGACTTATGGCTAGTTATCCCAATGACTACCGGGTAACTGGCGGTGGTGGCGGTGGCGGAAGAGGTGCCGGTTCAGGTGCCGGTTCAGGTGTCGGTTCAGGTGCCGGTTCAGGTGCCGGTTCAGGTGCCGGTTCAGGTGCCGGTTCGGCTGGGGGACAACCGATTTCCGAGACAGAACCATCAGGCATGATGGCGCGACAGAGGGAGGCGTCAATCAGGATGGTATTCCGGAGTTTGGCATCGGTTAAGTCGGCGCGTTCTAGGTTGGCACCTTCTAGGTTGGCGGTGGAGAGGTCCGCTTCCGTTAAATCGGAGAGATAGAGATTGGCTTTGGGGAGAGAGGCACCCACGAGGTTGACGAAGTTGAATTCGGCATGAGGGGCGATCGCCCCATATAAATCCGCCTCCCTTAAGTCCGCTTCATGCAAAATTGCACCACTGAGGTTGGTGACGATTAAGGAGGCACTTCTGAGATTGGCCCCCATCAGGTTGGCATTGAGCAGAGAGGCTCCATTGAGATTGGCCCCACTGAGATTGGCCCCGCTGAGGTTGACCCCGTTCAGGTTCGCCCCGCTGAGGTTGACCCCGTTCAGGTTCGCCCCGCTGAGGTTGATGCCGCTGAGTTCGCAGTTCGGACAGTCTCGGGTATTGAAGAGTTGTTGCAGGTGCAGGGGGTTCTCAGCTTGCAGGGGAATTGCGCTAGTCACCCAGAAGGCGATCGCCAGTAGGATTTGTTTCATGGATGCCTCAAAGTTGCCTCGAATGTTATGATTGTCTCCCCCAGGTTTTCCCCTTGGCTATTAGACAGAGGTGGAATGCGATCGGCTTGCTGTTGATCGGGAGCCTGAATCGCCAGCATTTTCTATAACAAACTGATTTAGACTCGCTCTATATAATATTCACGGGCAATTGTGATCGGAATGCGATATTCAGTTTTAAGTCGGTTTCAGGGAACCCTACTCGGTGCTAATATAGGCTACGGGATAGGAAGCGGGATGATTTCCTTGAGCGGCCCTCTGCTTGAGGTGCGCCCGAGGCCCGGGGAAGATGAATACCTGGTGGCGAGTGGGAAAAGTTTAATCCAAAATGGCGGATTTGACTCCTCAAGTTGGTTTGAGGCAGTTGCCTCGGTGTCTCAACGGTCCGAGGGAATTGAATCGACGGCAATCTTAGGGGCCGATCGCCTGATGGCTGTGCTTCCGGTTCTCCTCTTCTACCACGAACAATTAGAATTTTTGCGAACAACTCTATATCAGATTAGTGACCGTTTGTCAATCCCCTTATCCGAAAGAGATGGACTCTTGGCCCTGGGGTATGCGATCGCCGCCAGTCTGACGGAACGGCTGAACCGGCACAGTTTGATTGGAGAAACTATTGCTTATCTCCAGGAAACCCCCTCCCCGCTGATTCCCCAACTGGCAACCGTCGAAACCCTCCTCGCTCAAGGTGCCAGTTTAGAACGGGTTCGAGAACAATTGACCCGGACTGAGGGGACCGCCAGCCTCCCCTTTGCCCTTGGATTTTACTGTCTTCTGAGTACCCTAGAAGACTTTCGATTATCCATCAGTCGTGCCACGCGGACGGGTAGTCAATCTGCTGTGACGACCGTAATCACGGGAATTTTGTCCGGGGCTTATAATAGCATTCCGGGCATTCCTTGGACCGGGCAACAGGGTCCATTGCCAACGGATAAAATCTTTCACTTGGGCGATCGCCTGCTCGCCTCCTGGTCTGGGGTCTATGATGTCCAGTATCAACCCGCAGAAGCCATTCATTTTCGCGCTGTCGCCGCCCCTAATGTGATTCGTCCCTGGCAACTCTAGAGCCTCAGTACCGTAGTGGCGGAGAGATGGGGGACCAGAAAAATCTGATGATTTTACCCATACCTTCGCCAATTTAGTCGGGACCGACCCCAGAGGAAGGCTGATAGGTACAGTCCAAATCTGACTCAATAAAACGGGGTCAGGTTTTTCTTTAAGCAGTTTTATAGCAGTTCCCGGACTCATGAGGTGCTTTTCAAAGCCCTGATGAGATAAAATTATCACCCTCAATCCTGAAGCGCTCAAGATGAATTTTGTATAGCTTGTATGTTTGTTGGGAAAATGAAACATCCCGGTATTTTTTGCAGGTTTTAAATCTCGGAATTTCGCCCAAAATTAGCCTATTTTAGACTTAACAAATCTGGGTCATCCCCCCAACCCGATCGCCTAGGTCAGGGGTCTGTTTATAACCGGAGGTTTAGAAGTTCCACATCACTTGATTCTCATCGAGTTTGTCGGTAACAATTCGCCCGATCGCATCAATTTCTTGGACCTCTTCTGGGGATAAGTTCACATCGGCGGCTTTGGCATTATCCGTGGCCTGTTGCTCGTTTCTTGCGCCTACAATGGCACAGGTTTGGGGTTGAGCAATTAACCAGGCTAAGGAGAGTTGGGCTAGGGTACAATGATGGCGACTGGCAATCGGTCGAAGTTTGTCCAAGGCTTCTTGAACCCGAGCATAATTCTCCTTATCAGAAAAGAGTTTATTTTTAGAGCGATGGTCACCTTCTGCAAATTGATGATCCGGTCCAAATTTGCCGGTTAAGAGTCCCTGGGCGAGGGAAGAATAGGAGAGAATTGAAATATTGTTTTCTACACAGTAAGGCATTTGGTCAGTTTCGATTTTTCGCCAGAATAAGGAATAGGGGGGTTGCAAACTATCAATTTGTCCATATTGCGCTGCTTCTTCCATTTGGGCACGGTTAAAGTTGGAGACACCAATTGCCCGAATTTTGCCTTCTTCTTTCAGTTTGACCATTGCTCCCATTGTTTCGGAAATGGGGACCTTTTCACCGCCCCAGGTTCCCGAGGGCCAGTGAATTTGATAGAGGTCGATATAGTCGGTTTTGAGGTTTTTTAAAGAGCGATCGCAAGCTTCAATTACTTGGTCTGGTTTCAGATGGTTGGAGAAAACTTTTGTAGCATAAATGACATTTTCTCGCACATCAGACAGGGCCGAGGCGACGATTTTTTCTGAATATCCATCTCCATACACTTCCGCTGTATCAAAGGTGGTAATTCCAGCGTGATAGGCAGCGCGGAGGGCTTGGATGATATCATTATCTTCTATCCCTACCCACATCTTTTTCCCAGCTTGCCAGGTTCCCATAATGATGGGGGTAATTTTTAACTCGGATTTGCCTAATGTTCTCGTTTCCATGTTGACCTCTTAAACTAGAATAAAGACGACTTTTTACAGTTGTCTTTCTTATTTTAACGATTCGTCTCAACAGGGGTGTTTGCATGGAATTAACGGCTGCTTTGAAGGAATGGGCGACTGCGGTGGAAGCGTTAGAACGAGGGGAGACTATCCTGTTACTCCGCAAAGGCGGGATTCGGGAAGTGGGGGGTCGCTTCCAGGTTCCGGAGTCGGAGGTGTTGCTGTATCCAACGTTTGAGCATCAAAAACCTGAGTTGCTCAAGTCGGACTATGCTGAGAATGTCACCCCAGTGGGGTCGGGATGGCATCCAGAACGGGTGCGGATTGGTAGTTGGGCGAGTATTACCGATTTGTGGCCGATCGCCGTGGAAACGGAGGAAATTGCTGCATCTGTGCAATCGGAGTTGCTACCCTATCACATTTGGAACGATCGCTTTGTGGGCGATCGCCTCCAGTGGAAACCCCGCCAACCCCTGTATCTGTTGCTGTTGCGGACCTATCGTCTTGCTGAACCGCGAGAAATTGCTTATAGTCAGGCTTATGGCGGATGTAAGTCCTGGATACAGCTAACCGAGGCAGTCGCTACCGTAGACTCATTCCCGGTGTTGGATGAGGTGGCATACAGCAATTTGCGCGATCGCCTCCGGGAAATTGTGGCAACGCTGACTTATACTGACTCTGGCGATCGCTCCTGATTGCTTCCGGCGCATTGGGTATTAAAATGTCATAGTTTGGGGATTTTGTCCAGAGGAGGGTTGGGGTAATACCCTGAAACCTGTAGGGCATGATTACAGGCGATCGCTATACCACTTCCTGGACTGTCCTACAGTTTACCTTTATTCTCTGTCTAAATATAAATTCTCCCCAGGATGCATTCCCAGACAGTCTGCACTTTCTGGGGAAATTGGCGCAATTTGCAGTATAGGAGTCAGTTAAAAGAGTGACCCAATCGGTTTCCCGTACTGAGGAGAAACTGCCTAGATTGAGAGTGTGAAAAATCAATCGACGTTCTAACTAGCACCTAATTATGAAACGTCAATATTCTACCTCTCAATCTTCTACTGTTATGAACAATAAATCTAATTCTCGTCGCGTCATCGCCTCTCTACCGGCCAGTTTAGCTGCCTTATTACTTTGTACAGGTGCAGCAACCGTACTGCCAACAATCGCCCAAGTGAGAACCGGCGATATCCCCATTGCTGCTGCCACCAGTAATGTTCTCTATGTCAATCCCCAACTGGGACGGGATACCAATGCCGGAACCAGTGAAGCAGCAGCTTATCGCACCATCACTTATGCGTTGCAAAAAGCTCAAACAGGTACGGTGATTCAATTAGCTGCCGGAACCTATAGCAAAGATACCGGCGAATCGTTTCCTCTTCCCGCCAAATCTGGAGTCACCCTGCGCGGAAATAGCAGCAATAAAGGACAAGGGGTGCTGATTATTGGCGGGGGTACTTATCTGAGTCGCACCTTTGCCAGTCAAAATGTAACGGTGAATGCTGCGAATAATAGTATCATTGAAGGGGTAACGATTACCAACCCCAATGGCAGTGGCACTGGGTTATGGATTGAATCCACCAATGCTGTGGTTCGGAATAGCACGTTCAAAAATAGCCGTCGGGATGGGATTTTCGTCACCGGCAATGCCTCACCGAAAATTGAAAGTAACGTGTTTATTGAGAATGAGGCAAACGGAATTTCCATCGCCCGGGAAGCAGGGGGGGAAGTTCGCGGGAACACTTTCCAGAAGACGGGATTTGGGTTGGCGATCGGGGGAACTTCCTCGGTGATGGTGATTGGGAATACGATTTCCCAGAATATTGATGGGATGGTGATTTCCAATTCTGCAACCCCTGTCATACGGGAGAATGCGATCGAGGGCAATGAACGGGATGGGATTGTAGTCATCTCTTCCGCACGTCCGGACTTGGGGACGGCATCCAGTGAGGGACAGAACCGCATCCGCAATAATGGACGCCATGCGTTATATAGTGTGTCTTCGGAATTGATTCAGGCGGTGGGGAATGATATCGATCGCGATCGCATTATCGGTTCGATTAACTTTGTTCCCGCCGATGTGCAAATCGCCTTTCAGGATGTAGAAGGACATTGGGCGCAAGCGTATATCAGCGCGTTGACGAAAAAAGGGATTATTGCCGGATTCCCCGATGGCACATTTAAACCCAACGAACCTGTGACTCGTGCCCAATTTGCGGCGATCGTTACCAAAGCATTTGCACCAGCAGCACAACGGCAGGGAATGGCGTTCCGGGATGTAACAAGCAGTTTCTGGGGTGCCGAGGCGATTTCCGTGGCGTACCGAGGCGGATTCCTGGCAGGGTATCCCGAAGGGGTATTCCGTCCTAACCAAGAAATTCCGAAAGTCCAGGCGATCGTTGCCTTAGTCAGCGGATTGGGATTACGCACCAATGATACTGCCTCCCTCTCGCGCTACAATGATGCGGCACAAATTCCAGACTATGCCTTGACAGCAGTAGCCGGGGCAACGGAAAATCAACTGGTGGTAAACTATCCCCAAATTGGTCAATTCAATCCGAACCGGGAAGCAACTCGCGCGGAAGTCGCTGCCTTTGTCTACCAAGCGTTGGTGAATGCGGGCAAAGCAGAAGCGATTCCCTCTCCTTACTTAGTTGCAACTCCTTAGTTGTCCCTGGGGTAGTCGCCTCACATTTCTTGTAATTTCCCCGGAGTCGGGATGCGGCAATGCTGCATCCCGATTCTGATTTATACGGTACCATAAGTAACGCCTAAGCGTTTGAGCCATTTGCGGTAGGCGATCGCGGATTGATCGCAAGCTAAATGCACCTCTGCTGCTAAATCCAGAGGCAACCGTTTGGGACGTTGGGATTCTACAATGGGGATATCCTGCTGAACTACGGTTTCTTGAAACTGCCGCAAATCTTCCTCGGGAATATCCTGTCCGTAATTCATAGCAATCCACATCCACCCTAGACACATCTCTTCCTCTAAGGGAGTAATGGTAAAAAATAATCCTAATTTTCCCCCTTGTGCTGCTTTAGCAAAGGATGCAGTTAACGGACGCCATATCCGATAATTGTAAGTCACTTCACCCCCAACTCCGGTACCATCGGGGTCCGGTTGCCAAACCTTGAGGTTGTTTAAACTGATACCTTCAGCATCGGTTGTCACTTCATAGTTTGATACTTCGGTATGATTGGCATCCCCGAGAAATCCATCATGGACAAAGGGGAAATGGGAGACATCAATAAAATTTTCCATCGCCCGCAACCCACTGGATTGATAGCGGAACGGACCGCATAAAAATTTCCTAAAATTTGCATCCTCCCACTCTAAAAAGGGTGGAATTTTATCTGAGGATAGCGCTGTTTCAGGTTCACCTAAATTGACCCAAACTAACCCATAGCGTTCGACACAGGCATAAGCTTTAACGCGCATATTGGGAGGGGGTTTGGGGGTAGAATAGGCGGGAATCAAAACGCACTGACCCTCGGGATTATAGGCGAGTCCGTGATAGGGACAAACGAGGGTATCTCCGCAAACTTTGCCCTGAGAGAGTCGGGCACCTCGGTGAGGACAAATATCTTGCCATGCCATGATGCGATCGCCCGACTGCCACAGCAGCAATTCTTCTCCCAATAAGCGCACAGGAGTGATGGTTTTTTCGGGTAAATCACGCACTGCCGCTACGGGATGCCAATCATTCGTTAAAATTGGATCAATGTTCATAGAGATGAAATTGTTAACGGTTACTAGGATATCAAATTTGAGAGTTTTACCCTGGTCAGTATAGCATTTTTAGGCAAAATTTACGCATTCTTAGACCATAAACCACAAATGTAGAAGCGATTAGCGAATCGCCGCTACATTTGTGGTTTATGTTAAATATTGCACAAGTCCTGTTGATACCCAATTCGGCTTTTACAATAAAAACCCACACCCGGAAGGGTGCGGGTTCAAGCCCTCTAATGTTGACTAAATTCCACCGAATTTCTAGCCTCTTTGGCTCGTTCTACATCTACAGAAGCCAACAAAATTAACCCCGAAATGAAGAAGACAATCACCCCTAAAATAGCGAGACGGTTGCTGCCGGTAATTAAGCCGATCGCCGCAAAGGTTAACGGACCTAAAATCGCTGAACCTTTGGTAAAAACCGAGTAAAATCCATAAAACTCCGCTGAGGCATGAATAGGAATCATTGCCCCATAAAACGAGCGACTGAGCGCTTGAGACCCCCCTTGCACGATGCCGACAATTCCGCCTAAAATAAAATATTCCGTGGCATTGGTCAGAAAATAGGCATAAACAATCACCAAACACCAGCCGACCAAACTCAGCATCAAGGCTTTTTTGGACGTTATTCTTTCTGCCAATTTGCTAAAGCTTAATGCCCCAAAAACACTAACAAATTGAATAAATAATAACGTCACCATCAAAGTTGTAGTTCCTAGACCGATTTCTTGCTGTCCGTAGATGGTTGCCATTGCCATAACGGTTTGAATGCCATTATTGTAGAGCAAATAGGCAATCAGAAATAATAACAGGTGTTTAAACTGTTTAACCTTGCGGAGGGTAACCACAATTCTGATGAGTCCGACTTCAGTATAAGCCCTCCATTTCGGCAAATGGTGATAAGCGGCAGGTAAAGATTCTACTGGGGGTTCTTCTTTCACATTTAAAAAGGTAATAATGGCAAATCCCCCCCACCATAAACCGGCCATTGCGATCGCCAGTCGGACGGCAAGTTCCTGGGAAATCCCTATAACATCATGTCCCGTAACCAATCCCAAAGACAGGGCCAATTGCAGTCCCCCGCCCACATAACCAAAAGCAAACCCTTTCCCCGAAACCCAATCGATTTGGTCATCTGAAGCAATTTGCGGCAGAAAGGCATCATAAAAAATATTCGACCCCACAAAACAAATTTGAGCAATCACAAACAATATCATCGTCTGCAAGATATCCCCAGAACTCGAAAAAACTAGGGCAACCGTTGCCAAACTTCCCCCATAGCAAAACAGCATTAGAAAGCGCTTTTTTGCCGCAGAAAAATCAGAAATTGCTCCTAAAATAGGGGCAAAAACGAACATCACAAAGGCCGAAAAACTAATCATCACGGCCCAAATGGACTCGGCGGTAAAAAAGGCCCCGCCTATATTTATTCCTTCCCGGGGAACGACGACGGCGGCAAAGTAAGGCGGCAAAAGGGCAACCAATACCGTGGTAACGTAGGCAGAATTTGCCCAGTCGTACATCACCCAACCGAATATTTGCTTTTTATTGTTTAACATTGGGAGTTCTAGGTAATTTCAGCATCAATGGGGATAATCCGAGGAAAGCACTTCTTAGGACTTCGGTACTGTAGAGGTTAAAACCCGGGTTTTTTCCCCAACTTTTTACGATTTAGCAACCAATCGGGGCAAAAACCCGGTTTCTTTTTCCTGGGGTCTAAAACTGTACCCATGACCTAGGGAGTGAATTTATTTAGTTTATAGCTGACTTGGGACAACGTGACAAATTTTTCTGGAGAGTGACTCCCGGTTGATTCTGCTTCCGAGGGAAAAGGCATGATGGAGGATATTGGGGGTGGGATACCTTGTCCATCCCCCAATATCCTCCATCAATCTCATTCTGCATCCGCTGCGATCGCCTCCAAAGGACATCAGTCCGAGACATTCCGTTTCCGAGTCCCTCCTGGCTCAATTGGACCCTTGAATCCCCCCAAAATTCCCCATCACCGGAATCAAAACTCCCGTTTAAAATAGAAACAGTGCAGTCTCTAAAAATAGTCCTTTATGAACACTCACCGGAGACGGTGTAAACCCAGATGGCATCGCCCCCTCCTCTTCACCCTCTCCCTAATTTTTACCCTAATTTTTGGACTGGAACCCGCAGGAGAAACCTGGGCAAAAGTCTCTCCCTTATCCGGGGTCATCGGTATAGAAAACCTGGATTCATCCCGTTACCCCACCAACCAAGCATTGTATGTAACCATGGGCGATGGCGTCAAAATTGCCATTGATATCTGGTTGCCGAAACAATTAAACCCGGGTGAAAAAGTCCCCACCCTGATGCGGATGGACCGCTACTGGCGATCGCTGGGAATTATGGGCTATTTTCCCGAATTTGACCCGAACTATCCCGAGGCGCAACTGGCAAATAATGCCGGTTATGCGTTAGTTTTAGTCGATGCCAGAGGGACGGGTTCCTCCTTCGGAACTCAAATCTATCCTTGGTCCCCAGATGAAATTCAAGACTATGGAGAAATCGTTGATTGGATTATTGCCCAACCTTGGTCCAATGGCAAAGTTGGCAGCTATGGCACCTCTTATGCGGGGAATGCCACAGAATTTTTAGGGCGATTAAATCATCCCGCAGTCCAAGCGATCGCCCCCCGATTTAATGACTTTGACCCTTACACCCAACTCGCCTTTCCCGGCGGGATTTTTAATGAATGGTTTGTCCGACGATGGAGTGAAAACAATCGACAATTAGATGCCAACGATGCCAACTTTGTTTGTTTAATGGAACAATTGGAAGGGGCCATTTGTGACGCCATGAAAGTGGTGATTACCGGGGCAAAACCTGTCGATGCCGATCGCGATGGGACCCTACAAGCAGAAGCCATCCGCGATCGCATTGCTAACCTGGATGTATATCAAGCCGCCCAAACCATCACCTATCGCGATGATCGCTATGGCACAACCGGGGTAACTCTCCCAGCTTTTAGCCCCTACCGCTTCCAAGAAGAAATCTCCCAGTCCCAAGTGCCTATATTTAGTATTGCCAGTTGGTTAGATGCGGGAACTGCCAATGGTGCACTCAGTCGATTTCTCACCTATAGTAATCCCCAGAAAGTCGTCATCGGGGCCTGGAATCATGGCGGGACGGAAGATGCTAGTCCCTATCAACCAGCGGATCTGTCTCCGGACCCGCCCCTGTATGAACAAATCGAAGAATTGTTAGAGTTTTTTGATACCTATTTGAAACCCGATAGCAGCCGCCCCCCCATTACCCGGGAAATTCGCTATTACACAATGGTAGAGGACCAATGGAAGACCACCCCAGTTTGGCCGCCTCAAGGCATTGTCTCCCAATCCTGGTATTTTGGTGAGGATAACCGTTTGACCCAAACTGCACCTCAGACAGAAGCGGGAACCGATGAATATGCGGTGAACTTTGAGGCCACTACCGGCACCCAGAACCGCTGGCATACCAAAGCGGGGGGAACAGATGTGATATACAACAACCGTACTAGGGAAGACCAAAAATTATTGACCTATACAAGCAGCCCTCTTTCTGAAGCGATGGAAATTACAGGGCATCCGGTAGTTACATTTTATGTGAGTTCTACGGTCAACGATGGCGCATTTTATGTATATTTAGAAGATATTGCTCCAGAGGGAGAAGTGCTATATGTAACCGAGGGACAATTGCGATCGCTGCATCGGCAGATTTCTCCAGAAAAACCCCCTTATGCAGTCTTTGGACCTTATCATTCCTTTGAACGACAAGATGGACAACCACAACAACCGGGGGAAATCATGGAACTGTCCTTTGATTTATTACCCACCTCAGTCCTAATTCAGAAAGGACATCGCTTGCGAGTGGCGATCGCCGGTCATGATGCCGACACCTTTGCCCGATATCCGGCCCAAGGAAACGCCACCCTAACCCTGCATCGGAACGCCATCTATCCCTCCCATATCGACTTACCCATCATGACTCCAAAATAAAAGCGCGATTCCTATCGCGCCCTTATTGCCCTAATTAGTAGTCTCAAACCGATCTCCTGAATTTATTCTCACCTTGTTTTACACTTGCGGGTAAAACTTACCCTTCTTATGGAGCCAACTGACTCCATCTGGATCTTTATCCCGAGTCCAATCGCAGAAATTGGGCTTATTTTTTTGGCGAGAGACACTAGAGGGGTTAATCCCAAAGCGTCTAGCTAATTGCAGTTGGGTGAGGGGAGGGAGTGCCTGACTGGTGGGAATACCAGTCAGGCGACTGATTCCCCCAAGGATGCCTCCAGCTTGGCAATCCGAGTTTCCATCACCACCAACCGCTTATCGAGAGCCGCTTTGGGTGCTAAAGGGGTATAGCCGACATACTCGGAAATAGCCGATAGCGCGAGGTCCTCTAGGCTAATCCCGTCTACTTTGGCCTTGTGACTCATAGCATTCATCAAGCTGGTTGAGAGATTGAGATTAAACTGCTGTTTGGGCATTGCTGTGTCGATATTTAATTTTTAGCAGGCTTATTTATCTATACCTCATATTGGCGCAGTTGCTGGAGATCTGTCCGAATTTTTGAGGATTTTTTCAAAAAAATCACCCTCAGTTATCGTTATCAATCGCCGCTAGTTTAATGGGTTTTGAAACTCAAACAATCCAAGGACGGGCCGCAGTGGGTGCGGAGGCGATCGCACATCTTGATCCCGTTGTCAGTCCGTAGCTGATCACAACCGGGAGATCGTCTCCGTTCCCGCAAACCCAACCGCCTCTTCCATCCAGAAATCATCCCGGCGATCGGACCTTCTGAAGCGGCATCCATCTGAAAGATAGAGACAAATCACGAAGAACTCCTCCGCAAACTTGAACCCGCAAAAAAATCAAGGGGGGGATCTGCCGACCCTTCCCCCTTCATCCTTCAGACTTCCACCCGTCCCTCGACCCCCTTCCCTCAAGTCGTCAAAACGGTATCAGTTTGGGACATTGCACCGGAGTAAACCAACCCACGCTCCATATCCATCGTTAGAATCGCCCCTTCGCGAATCAACTGCGTGGCATTCTTGACCCCAACAATCACCGGAACACCTAAGCGCAACCCGATCACCGCCGCATGAGAAGTCAAACTCTCATCTTCGGTGACAATTCCCGACGCTTTGCGAATCGCATCAATATAATCCGCATTGGTGCGCGGGGCCACGAGAATTTCCCCGGGACCAAAATTGCCCACATCCAGGGCAGTCTGCGCCACTCGCGCCCGACCACTCACCGAACCTTGACCCAAACCGATCCCCTTACCGAGGACCGCCGTCACCACTTCCACCTTAACCAGGTCCGTCGAACCCGAAACCCCTTGGAGAGTACCCGCAGTCATCACCACCAAGTCTCCTTCTTGCAGCAGGTCTTTTTCCAGGGCCACATTAATGGCCGCTTGGAACGTTTGTCCAGTGGAAGGTAAATCTAAAACTAACAAGGGTTTAACCCCCCAAACCAATTGCAACTGGCGGGCCACATCCACATGAGGGGTCACTGCCAGAATCGGGGTTTGGGGACGGAACTTCGAGACATTTCGGGCAGTGGCCCCGGATTTGGTCAAGGTCATAATCGCCCCGGCATCCAGTTGTTGAGCAATTTTGACCACCGCTTGACTAATGGCATTGGGAATCGAACGACTGCGATCGTAAGCAGAACCCTGACCAATCGTCTGATCATGTTCAATGCGACAGGCAATTCGGGCCATCGTTGCCACCGCCTCAATGGGATGTTTCCCTACAGCCGTTTCATTGGAGAGCATCACCGCATCAGTACCATCGAGGATAGCATTGGCTACGTCAGAAATCTCCGCCCGAGTCGCCCGGGGGCTATGCACCATACTGTCCAACATTTGGGTTGCCGTAATCACCGGAATCCCCAAACGGTTGCAGGTGGCAATCAAGCGTTTTTGAACAATCGGGACTTCCTCAGCGGGAATTTCTACGCCCAGGTCCCCCCGCGCCACCATAATGCCATCGCATAAGGGGAGAATGGCTTCCATTTGTTCCACCGCTTCGTGCTTTTCAATTTTGGCAATCACCGGAACGTTTTTGCCACTAGCGGAGATTAATTCTTTGATTTCGAGAATGTCCTGGGGATTGCGAACAAAACTCAGGGCCACCCAATCCACCCCTTGATCCAGACCAAAGAGTAAATCTTCCCGGTCTTTTTCCGTGAGGGCCTTGATAGACAGGTAGACCCCGGGGAAGTTCACCCCCTTGTTGTTGGAGAGGGTCCCACTGACCACCGTGCGACAGTGGAGTTCTCGGGTCACCCGGTCCACCTTCTCCACCCGCATTTCGACGCGACCATCATCCAGGAGGATTGTGGCCCCTTCAGGAACTTCATCGGCGAGGGGTGGATAGGTGACGCAGGCAATGTTTTGGTTGCAGGACAGGAATCGGCTGGTCAAAATGAAGGGGTCACCTTTTTGCAGGTAAATTGACCCTTCTTCAAACTTGCCCAGGCGAATTTTAGGGCCCTGGAGGTCTTGGAGAATTCCTACCGGCTGATTGAGTTCAAACGAGGTCTGTCGGATCAGGCGAATGCTTCGCTGATGATCTTCGTGGGTCCCGTGGGAGAAATTGAGTCGCAGGGTGGTTGCACCGGCTTCAATCAGTTCTCGGAGGATGTCCGGCTGACTGGTAGCAGGGCCTATGGTAGCGACAATTTTGGTTCGACGCAGAAAGTTTCGGAATTGCATGAACGTCCAAGGGGGGGTAGAAGTACGTCCCTAGCTGATGAGGGTAGTGTTTCATCAAAAAATTAGCTGCTAAAGACTCCTACTATAATCCTCGAAAAAGTGGTAGAGATGAAAGCAGTCCGTAGATCGACTGGCTTTTTGGTTGTACCCTCAAAGACAGTTGCAGCTAATTAACCATTGAGTCTCGTACCTATAAATAATCTTTATAGAAATCTCTAGGATTAGACTCAGGGATTCACAAAACTTTATATTTAAGAATGCTTATCATACATTTTTTGAGGATCTGTTGAAAGGAGTTACGACGACAATGCCAGAGGCGATGCCGCCCCGAACTGTTCCGAAAGAGTTACTGGGGCCTCCCGGCGACTTCAATCCGACCCTGCTGATGTTTTTTGGCGCACTCGCCTTGATCGCGCTCTCGACCTTGGGATACTGGCGGCTAGACTGGCCCGAATGGTGCTGTTTTTGTACGAATGTTCTGGCCCTGCATTTGGCGGGGACGGTGATTCACGATGCTTCCCATAATGTGGCCCACCGCGATCGCCTCATGAACGCCATCTTAGGTCATGGCAGCGCCTTGATGCTGGGATTTGCCTTCCCTGTGTTTACTCGGGTTCATCATCAGCATCACGCCAATGTCAATGACCCGGAGAATGACCCGGACCACTTTGTTTCCACTGGGGGTCCCCTATGGCTAATTGCGGCGCGGTTTTTTTACCACGAGATCTTTTTCTTTAAACGGCGACTGTGGCGCAAATATGAGCTGTTGGAATGGTTTTTGAGCCGCTTGTTTGTAGCAACTATTGTCTATGTGGCTTGCCAATATGACTGTTTGGGCTACATTCTCAATTTTTGGTTTTCTCCGGCGTTAGTGGTGGGGTTGGCCCTGGGATTGTTTTTTGATTATCTGCCCCATCGACCCTTTACAGAACGCGATCGCTGGAAAAATGCCCGGATTTATGCCAGTCCCATTCTCAATATCCTAATCTTGGGACAGAATTACCATCTGATTCACCATCTCTGGCCCTCGATTCCCTGGTACTACTACCAGCGCGCTTATCGGGAAACCCGACCCCTTTTAGAAGCGAAAGGATCGCCTTTGTGTCTGGGAATTTTCCAGGGAAAAGACTTTTGGAGTTTCCTGTACGATGTGGTTCTGGGGATTCGGTTTCATCACCGGCATCGTGGCGATCGCAAACTCGAAAAAGTTTAAAACAATCGCCCCTCATACCGGATCCAGGAGATAGGGGCTGTTCTTGGCTCCTACTTCTGGGCCTTGGAGGGGCGATCGCTTACGGGCTTTTTTTCTACTCTTGGACCCCCGTGAGGGTTTGATCTGTCCCCCTCACCATTCCCCAACAGAGGTAAAACTCAAATCCGGTCTAAGATTTTTCGCATGACGCAGATAGGGATGATAAATCTCTGTGTGGGGTGAGGCAACGTTGACATGAATCAAAAATCGAATACATCGCTCTAAATCTCCCTGAACGTACATATGCTGCACATCCAACAACGGGACATTTTCCCAGTTGGGCCGTTGACGGGCGATCGCTGCTGGGAAAATCGCATCCAAATCCCGCGTCACGGAAAAAGTCGCACTAATAATTAACTCGGGATCCAGCTTATTTCGGGCTTCTAATTCGTCAAGCAGTTCATTCACCGCCTCTCGAATCGCCTCAATCGTATTGTCCGAGGCTGTAATTGCTCCACGAATTGCCTTAACTGTCCACTCCACGCCAAAAATCCTCCTTTTCTAGTTTGGGTCATTTGTGGTTTATCGTTTGTCGTTTGTCCTTGCGCCTTGGTAAAACGACATTAGACATGAGATCCTTATGGTCGATACAACCAAAGGGGCTGTCCATTATGAGAAATCTCAAATTCAAACCAATCGATCCCAGCTAAAACACCCTTAGAACCCAAGGTGCTTGCCAGCAAACGATTTAAGAGCGGTTTGCGGTCCTCCAAGGTGTAACACTCAGTTTTTTTAGGGTCAAGACCCGCGAGTTCTGCGGCCCAGATTCGGGCATCTTCCTCAGTCCCTAATCGGTCTACGACTCCCAATTCCACGGCTTGTTCTCCCGTAAAAATCCGCCCATCGGCAAAACTTTTCACCTGCTCTACACTCAGGGATCGTTCATCCGCAATGGTTTGGACGAACTGGAGATAACTGGTATCGATCATCTCTTGGAGTATTTCTTGTTCCGGTGGCGTCAGTTCCCGGTCAAAACTCAAAATGTCTTTGTAAGGTCCCGATTTAATCACTTGGAAGGAAACGCCGACTTTTTCGAGCAGTCGTTCTAAGTTATTTCCCCGGAGAATCACCCCAATGCTTCCTGTAATCGTACCCGGATTCGCGACGATATGCGGAGCACCCATGCCGATGTAAACCCCACCGGATGCGGAAATATTCCCAAAACTAGCGACGATTTTTACGGTTTGGCTCAGTCGTTTCAGGGCTTTGTAAATTTCCTGGGAGTCCCCAACGGTCCCTCCAGGGCTATCAATCCGTAAGAGTAAGGCTGGAAATTTTCTCTCTTCTATGGTTTTGAGGGCGGCAAGCACCGTTTTACGGGTTGTCCCGTTAATAGCACCGTTAATTTCAATACGAGCAATTTTTTTCCGAAATTTCCGAAAAGGCCAAATCATAGTTCAGTAGCACGAAGCAATATAAATCAGTTGAGCGGGAAAATAAACTGCCAAAGGGAGTCCGGTCAGAATTCAGGATGCCTGTCTTTAGTCAGGGTTCTGTGTCGTCTTGGCACTTCAATTTATAGTTTGCCTTATCTTTGAGTTGTTCATTTTAGGTTGACATTTTACTTGATTTGTGCAATCAGTCGGGTCCGACTCGTTGTGCCTTGCTCTTTGAACTGGGGGCTGGCTTTGTTTCAAGTTTGTAACAAAAGTACATAATTTGCTACAATCCTGTTATAAAAGTAATTTTTTCACCCCTAGTTCCATCGCCGGAAATAAAACGGCATCCCAATATAAAGGCTTATGCAACTCAAATTAACAGAATCTAAATTCTCATTCACGCCCCTATTAATGATTGCTCCATTTTTCCTCTGGGGTACGGCAATGGTGGCGATGAAAGGCACCCTCACCAGTACCACACCCCTGTTTATGGCGGGGGTGCGGTTAGTTCCAGCGGGACTGTTGGTGTTGGCCGTAGGGGCGATCGCCGGACGTCCTCAACCCCGGGGATGGCAAGCCTGGTTATGGATTTCCCTCTTTGCCGCCGTCGATGGGTTCCTATTTCAAGGGTTTCTCGCGGAAGGATTAGTCAAAACGGGTGCCGGTTTGGGTTCGGTGATGATTGACTCCCAACCCCTCGCGGTGGCCCTGTTGAGTGCATGGCTGTTTGGAGAAATCATTGGAGGCTGGGGTTTTCTGGGGTTGGGACTGGGTATTCTGGGTATTAGTCTGATTGGTTTACCCGATGCCTGGATTTGGGGCTTGTTTAACGGTTCCTTCACAGTACCGCCCCTGCAACTTTCCGGGTTATTTCAGAGTGGCGAATGGTTAATGCTATTGGCGGCCCTGTCAATGGCAGCGGGGACAATTATGGTACGATTTGTATGCCGTTATGCTGATCCAGTTGTTGCTACAGGCTGGCACATGATTATTGGGGGCTTGCCGTTGTGGATGTTGTCAGGACTCACGGAATCTGAGCAGTGGGTGCATTTAGACTGGAATGGGTGGATGGCATTGGGTTACTCTACCGTCTTTGGATCGGCGATCGCCTATGGCTTATTTTTCTACTTTGCTTCCAAGGGGAACCTCACCAGTCTGAGTTCCCTAACCTTTATGACCCCAGTTTTTGCCATTCTCTTCGGGAATCTATTTTTATCCGAAACCCTCTCTGGGTTACAGTGGAGTGGTGTTATCCTCACTCTGATTAGCATCTACCTGATTAATCAACGCGAACAACTCCCTGCCGGTGCGATCGCAACTTTGACCCAGAAACTCAGAACATCCCGTGCATCCACTCGCTACATCCCCAGTAGCGAACATCCCTCATCGGAACCGATCCCCGTCTTGAAAGGGTCGGAAGGTCACCCGGTTGAAATTCCCATTCAACTTCGAGTTTCAGATTCAGAAGGTTAAGCCATCCGAGGTTGACTGATTCTAGCCAAATCCCCCTAGCTGAAGATTGCGATCATTCCGGTGTGCTATTAAAGGGATTGTATTCTTAGCGCATCGCGTTGGGAACAGAAAGCAAGTTAGCTTAGTGTCATGCTTTCTTTGGATCAACTGGTTGGATCTGTACCCCTATTATGATCGCCTACCATCCCGTTTTATTACTGATTACTACTTTAACCGGCCTGGGAGATTTTACCAGTGCCGAAGGTGGGAGTTTGATTCATCAAATCCCAGCCACTGTTACATCCCAAACTCTCTCCCTGGGAGAGATTCCACGGACTCCAGTCCCCGGGGATCTGCCCTCGCTTCGCGATCGCGCCCCAACTCAGACTACTCCGGACCCCTCTGGGAGTCTATCCCCCCATCCGGAGTTGCCGATTAGGGCAACCCCGGAACCCCTGGAACTGGCCCAAAATCAACCCGAACCCGCCACCAAACCTGAACGCCCTCCCAGAAATCGTTTTAGCCGAAAAGACCTTTTCTGGCTGTTACTGCTGAGTTTCGGGACTCTTGCCTTTGCCGGAATCTTTGCGGGGGGCTTTTATTTGCTTACCCATTCCAGTGAAGCAGTTGATGATGAAGAAGGGGAGGAAATACCCGAGAGTCCTGAAGGGTTCAAGGACCCACCGGATCAGTTTTCAGAATCAGAAATGGGTCCCCAACCCGAGTTGGAATCTCCGGTGTTAGAGAAGCGGGAGCCAGTTGACCAGGCCCCAGTGCCACCCCATCACGGCAATGGCTACAACGAGAGGGCGATAGAACCCTCCCCCAAACTCCCTCCATCATCAGGGATTCCCCCTACTCCCCCTCCTCCAGAAGAAGGGTTAGCCCGGAGTGAACCCCCTCAGCTTGCCAAAATTGATGCGATCGAAACCTTAATCGAAGAGTTGCAAAGTCGAGTCCCGACTCAACGACGCAAAGCGATTTGGGAACTCGGACAAAAGGGGGACTCTCGGGCGATGCAACCCTTGGTTACTTTATTAATGGATTCCGATTCTCGGCAGCGCAGTTTAATCCTGGCATCCTTGGCGGAAATCGGAAATCGGACACTGCAACCGATGAATCGCGCTTTGATTCTGTCCCTGCAAGATAGCAATCCGGAAGTGCGTAAAAATGCGATTCGGGATTTAACCCGCATCTATGATTTAGTCTCCCAAACCAGTCAACTCCTGCGCCACGCTTCGGAAGATTCCGATCCCGAGGTCCGAGAAGCGGCACAGTGGGCCTTATCCCAACTCAATCGCCTCCGTCCCGGTGCTAATTCTGAATCCCGTTCTTCGTTACAAAATTGGTCCCCTCCAACGGAAACTTATCCAGAAGATATTCCGTAGTTGGCCTGTGAATAAGCACTCGGTTGGCCTGTTCATAAGTAGGTCATGTGCCAGGAAGAGTCTGAGACTTGAATTCGGGTGATTTTTAAGCCAAGTTCTCGGGCTGTGGAGGATTTTAAAAAGGTATATGATATTTTTAGGGTGTAAAAATTTCCGAATTTTTTAGGTGAAAAAGAGCCGGAAGTTAAGCAAATTAGGGGTGATAAATTATCAATAAATAAGGGAGGGTGGAAAACACAATGGCATCGGAAATCGCGGGGTTAAATTTGAATCGAGTTGTGCCACCGGCATTAAAACCGGGGGATTTGTTGCGGGCAGTTGCCCCTAGTGGGGCTCTGCGAGAGCAGTCGGTGTTTGAGAAGGGGCTAGAGATTTGGCGATCGCGCGGGTATCGCGTGGAACTGACTGCGGGTTATGACAACAGTTGGGGATATTTGGCAGGCACCGATCGCGATCGGCGTCAACAACTCGCCACCGCATGGCAAGACCCTGAGTGTCGCGCTATCCTCTGCGTCCGAGGCGGATATGGGGGGGCCCGAATTTTAGAAGATTGGACCTGGACCCCAGAAACCTCCCCGCCCAAATGGTTAATCGGATTTTCCGACATTACCAGCTTGTTATGGAGTCTAAGTAAAACCGGCATCGTCGGAGTGCATGGTCCCCTCCTCACCACGATCGCCGCTGAACCCGATTGGACCCTTTCCCGCTTATTTGATTTTGTCGAAGGCAAGACAATCCCCCCTCTCCAAGGCAATGGATGGGGAAATGGTAGCGCCACAGGATATTTACTCCCCGCCAATCTCACCGTTGCCACCCACCTTTTAGGCACTTCCGCCCAACCTGTGTTAGATGGAGCCATTTTAGCCTTTGAGGATGTGGGAGAAGCCCCCTATCGCATTGATCGGATGCTGACTCAATGGCGGATGATGGGTGCATTAACGGGAGTGAGGGGAATTGCATTAGGCAGATTTAGTCAATGTGATACGTTAGCCAGTAAGTCCAGTTTTACCGTGAGCGAAGTCTTGCGCGATCGCCTGGTAGATTTAGACATTCCCATTGTCTCAGATTTACCCTTCGGACATGATGGCGAAAATGCTGCCTTGCCTGTCGGAGTCCCGGTGGAGTTAAATGGGGATCGAGGGAGTTTAAGTATTTTAGCGGGTTAAAATCTGTGAAGATAGCAACACCAACTGGACTGCAAAAAGCCGCTTGGTGTTGTCTAGGAGAGTTGGGATAATCTCCTCAGAAATAATAGGGTTACTATATATTAAGATTAGAGTCAGTTCAATCTGGTGAGGTACAGCATTGTTCAAGATGCGGTGTTTAGCGTGGGCATGACCGGGTATTGGATATGTAGTGTTTCCTTCCGGGTCACGACCTGATATAGATGCGATTACCCTACTTTTATCCACGAACCATAAACTATGCCATTTTTGCTCCCGGAATCTACAAGCCCCCTCTATCCCATCTGGGAAAACACCTCCCCCAGAGAAATTCTATTTGCTGACCCCACAGTGACTGGATATGAAACCCTCATCGCCAGTACCCCCGCAGAATTACAAGTTGTGGTGTTAGACCCCAACCGGGATGCGATCGCCCAAATTAGTGAGATTCTCTCCCATCAAAAACAACCCCTCGACGGACTTCATATTCTCTCTCATGCCCAATCCGGGATGTTACACTTGGGAAACCAGGTTTTCACCGCCGAAACCCTCCCAGAAGCGGAAATCTCTCAATGGGCAAAGTTCCTTACCTCTGATGCGGATATCCAACTCTACGGGTGCAATCTCGCCGCTGACTTGGGAGGATTTGTCGATCGCCTTGCCGCCATCACTGGGGCTGATATTGCCGCCAGTGATAACCTGACAGGTAACGCCGCTTTGGGGGGAGACTGGGAACTGGAAGCGCGCACAGGTGCGATTGAAGTGCAAATTCCCTTTTCTGCGGAGGCGATCGGCGCTTACCAGAATGTCCTCGCCCCCCAAATCACCCTCCCCAGCGGCAATCTCACCTATACCGAAAATGGGGGTTTTGCCATTCTTGACCCCAACGCCACTGCCACCGATCCTAACTCACCTAACTTCAACGGCGGCACCCTGACAATTAACTTTACCTCGGGTGCTACAACCGATGACATTTTGATGATTAGAAATGAAGGCGGCGGTTTCAACAAAATTGTAGCTGGTATTGACTCTCCAGGCCTCAACGGCATCTGGTACAACAGTCCCACACCCTTTGCCACCTTCACCGGGGGGACTCAAGGCAGACCTCTCACTATTAATTTCACCACGAATGCTACTCATGCCGCTGTTAGTGCCTTGATGCGGAACATTAGTTATGGCAATATTTCTGACAAGCCGTTAGAGGGCGATCGCACCGTTCGATTCCAAGTCACAGGTGCTCCCGGTGGTGCGAGTATTCCTGTCAGTAAAACCATCAATTTCACCACTGCAAACGATGCACCCCTGATTGCCATTCCCGGTGCATCTTTCCCCCTTTACGATAGCACGAATACCCCCGATACCCCCAATGACCAAGGTTTTGAGTACCGCACCTTACCCTATCGTCCGATCGCCGCCACCCAAAATGGGCCCAATCTTAATACAAGCGGCGATCGCCGTGATTACGCCGGTTATATTGCCCGACCTGACCGGATCCCCCTGCTAGACAGAAATACTGGCTACAACATCAACTTTACGGCCCAAATTCTGGCTGAAGACCATTCTATTCCTAGTGCAAATACTCCCAACCCAGACAAAAATGGCGATGGCCTTGCCGATCGCGCCGGTTTCAGCCTAATCGCCATCAGCAGCGATGGAAAAAAAGGCATAGAAATCGGGTTCTGGAAAGATAGAATCTGGGTCCAGGAGGCAGGTGCTGCCGAACCTCCCGCCCCACCTAACCCGGAATATCCCCTCGACACTTATACTCTATTCACCCACAAGCTTAACTCACCCGAAAGCGTCACTTTTCCCACGACAAATACGTCGGTTTATCAGTTAGAGGTGTTAGGAGAAACCTACCAACTCCTCGCCAATGGCATCCGGGTAATTAGTGGCAAACTGCGGGATTACAGTAACGCTAGTCGCCCAAGTTTTCTACCGGCAAATCCCTACACCACACCCAATTTTATCTTTTTTGGGGACAATACTCCTAGTGCCAGCGCTGAGTTTAATCTATCGGCAGTTTCTGTAACAACTGGCAGCAGTTTATTGCCTTTATCCGTGGATGAAGATACGTCAGTGGTAATTCCTGGAATTAGCGTCGCCGATGCAGATGCGGGACCTAATGCGATAACCGTCACCCTAACAGTTAATCATGGCACTCTCACAGTCAATTCAGGAGTAACTGGGGGTCTAGCAGCGACAAATATCAATGCTAATGGCACAAATAGCGTGATCCTCACTGGGACAATCAGCCAAATTAATCAAGTTCTAGCCGATACAGCCGGTCTGATTTATCAGGGTTTCCCCAATTTTAATGGCCCTGATACTCTCACCGTTATTGCCAATGATGTCGGTAACGGCGGTGGTGGGGCACTCACCGATACGAAAACCGTCCCTATTACTGTAAATCCGGTCAATGATGCCCCAGTTTTGACCCTGCCGACTAACCAAGTAGTTAATCAAAGCATAAATTTATCGATTCCTGGAATTAGCGTTGCTGATGTGGATACCGGGACCCAACCCCTGCGAGTGAATTTATCTGCTACCAATGGTTTCCTCACCTTAAATAATTTCCTCAATCTGACCTTTGTCAACGGTGATGGGACTGGGGATCAGTCGATGAGTTTTACCGGAACTCTAGCAGAGATTAATAGTGCTTTGAGTATCCTGACTTATCAAAGTGGTGCGAATTACTCCGGGGCCGATACGATTAATATTACGGTGAATGATTTGGGCAATACGGGTAAAGTCGCCCCCCTAGAAGTGGCGGGAAATATCCCAATAACCGTCAACCCGAAAGGGGTACTCACCCTGAATGAACATTCCGTCAGTCAAATATTAGACCAGTTTCCTCCTGCTTCTACTTCCCTCCCTGATCATACAGTTTGGCATCGGTTCCGTCTGAGTGCGGTTCATGAACCCATTATCACCAATCATCTGACTTTTGCAGTTACTGCCACGGGGATTGGAAATACCAATTTTAGCAATTTGCAGCTAATTTCCGATGTTAATAATAACGGTATTTATGATCCGGGAGATTTGCAGGTTGGAACGATGGAAATGCCGCTGGATATTACTGATGGGATTCGGGTGAGTTCCTTTACTGTGCCAATAGGAGATAACAATTATTTGCTCATTGGAGGGTTGAACGGGTTACAAGCAGGTTCTACTCTCTCTGTTGGTCTGAACAGTAGCAATATTGTAGCAGCCAATGGTAACTCTATCCCTATCTCTGCTAATGGTACGGTGACCCAGGCAGGACATATTGTTGAGGCGATCGTTACACAAGAGATTCCACCAGCAAATAATTCAGGGACAATTCCCCCAGCAAATAATTCAGGGACAATTCCCCCAGCAAATAATTCAGGGACAATTCCACCCGAAAATAATTCAGGGACAATTCCACCCGGAAATAATTCAGGGACAATTCCAC
>NZ_JAMXFD010000002.1:338131-364117 GCF_025370875.1 Laspinema palackyanum D2c | reverse complement strand
TAATTCAGGGACAATTCCACCCGAAAATAATTCAGGGACAATTCCACCCGGAAATAATTCAGGGACAATTCCACCCGAAAATAATTCAGGGACAATTCCCCCAGGAAATAATTCAGGGACAATTCCCCCAGGAAATAATTCAGGGACAATTCCCCCAGGAAATAATTCAGGGACAATTCCACCTGTCATGGTTGGGGGAGGTGAAAGTGATGGATCGCTGCCTTGGGAAACTGGCGCAATTGGCGAAGACGGGAACCCTTGCGGGGAGATGAATCTTCCTGAGTCACCCAAATTCTTGACAGTGGGGGGGGATAACCGAACGGAGACGATGGTGATTGGCAGGGAGGATGGGGATCTGCTAATCGGGGGTTATGGGAATGAGGGGGTGTTTGGTAGCGGTGGGGATGATCAATTGTATGGCGAAGAGGGGGATGATCATCTGTACGGAGGGGATGGCAATGATACGATACGCGGGGGGATAGGAAGCAAACAGGAAAATACCCCGGGAGATGCCGATCGCCTAGAAGGTGGCACAGGCATTGACGAACTCCACGGCAACCAAGGGAAGGATACTATCTTTGCTGGTGAAGGGGATGATAGTGTATATGGTGGCAAAGATGAGGATTTAATCTGGGGCGATCGCGGCAGTGATATCCTCTACGGAAACAAAGGCAATGATACCATCTTTGGCGGTAGCTGGACTGAATCGGCATTATCAAGCGATGCTGGAGATATCCTCTATGGCAATGAAGGGGATGACTACCTCAGCGGCAATGAAGGGGATGATACCCTCTACGGTGGACAGGGTAATGATATCGCCTGGGGAGGCGCAGATGACGATCTAATTTATGGCGATCGAGGGAGTGATACCCTCATCGGCGATGCAGGCAATGATACCATCTACGGAGGTCCATCAGACCCTTCCCTGGCGGATCAAGAGGGAGGCGACTACATCAGTGGTGGATCGGGAGATGACTTCATCAACGGCAACCAGGGTGATGATATCATCGGTGGCGGAGACGGAGACGACACCCTCCACGGTGGAAAGGGGAATGATTTTCTAACCGGAGGTAGCGGTAACGATCTCCTGAGTGGCGATCAGGGTGATGATATCCTCTGTGGTGGGGATGGAGATGACACCCTAATCGGAGGTAGCGGCAGCGATCGCTTTATACTTGGGAATGGACAAGGAACGAAGGCGATCGCCGATTTTGAATCCGGCATTGATCAACTCACTTTAGCCCGTCATCTAACCTGGGGTCAACTCTCCATCCAGTCCCAAGGGGGAGTCACCACCATCAGCAGTGGCGGGAAAATGCTTGCCATCCTCCAAGGTGTCACCCACCTCAGTGCCCAAGATTTTGGCCTAACTGGAGTGTAGCGCATCGGTAAAGTAGGCGATCGCAGGGACAAGAAACCCAGTTTCTACAGCTAATCTGCGATCGCCGGAGGTTGCGATCGGGCTAAAGAATCTCGATTATTGCAAATGAAATTCTTTAGCCCGAAAAATTTTTAGTCTTCTGACCAAGAATACCCTTTTTCGCCCGTTGCCCGACCAACCCATTCTCGCGGGTCAGGGGTTGCTTTTACATAGAAAATAATGCGATTTTCATCGTCATTCAAGCGTTCGTAACTTTCAATGATTCCTTGTTTATAAGAAGGAAGGCTTTTCTGGTTATGAAGGGCTAAATATTCGGCGCTATTGGCAGATTGTTCAGATATTTTTTTCCAATACCCACTTTAAAATCGACCTCTTCCTAATTCTTGAACATTCAGACCGTCTCTACAAATTAGATGAATTCCTAAAAGTTTTCGAGGCATTTTGATAGGAGTCGTAATTTAAGGGGTTATTTTATTATTATACACTCCTTTAAGACGCTTGTCAAGAGATAAAATTAAAAAGTAACCCTGTGGCGTTTGCTATTTATAAAAGCCCACAATGTTTCTACTGATTTTAAGAATTCCTCCCACTTTCTTGGCAAGGTTAGAACCTGTGTTCATCGGATAAAATTTAACCCTTAAATTTCCGGGACTATTTATAAATATCCTTGCTTCCATGTAAGGGCTAAAGAACATTGATTGTCTTCTCTCTCTTCTACACCTGTGGCCCAACTGTCGGCGCAGGTGCCTCAAATCTATTGGACGCCCTAATTTAGATACCAAAATGTTACAAAATATTAATTTTACGTTCAAAAGTCATAAATAGTGATATATGAAATCGCCCCGCTTCAAAAAGCCCCTTTCTGGAAGTCCCTGCAAAAAAACAAAAATAATTGACGCAGAATGGTAAGCTGAACAATGGCATTTAAGTAAAATTTAAGGTGAAGTTTAAATGGCTGGTTCTAGCCCAGTTCCTTATCTACTAAGAGCAGCGCGTGGGGAAAAATTAGATCGTCCCCCGGTTTGGATGATGCGCCAAGCGGGGCGCTATATGAAGGTTTATCGAGATCTGCGCGATAAATACCCCTCGTTTCGGGAACGTTCGGAAAATCCGGAGATTGCGATCGAAATCTCTCTGCAACCCTGGCGGGCGTTTCAACCGGATGGGGTGATTCTGTTCTCGGATATCCTGACTCCCCTGCCGGGAATTGGCATTCCTTTCGATATTATCGAAAGTCGGGGACCGATTATTGACCCCCCGATTCGGACTCAGGAACAGATTGATAAGCTGTATCCCCTGGAACCCGAGGAGACGATGCCGTTTATTCGTCCGATTCTGGAGACGTTACGCAAGGAAGTGGGGACGGCATCCACGGTGTTGGGGTTTGTGGGTGCGCCCTGGACTCTGGCGGCTTATGCGATCGAGGGTAAGTCTTCTAAAGACTATACCGTGATTAAGGGCATGGCCTTTAGAGAACCGGCGATGTTGCATTCGTTTTTGGCAAAAATTGCCGATGCGATCGCCCGTTATGCCTGCTATCAAATCGATTGCGGTGCTCAGGTGATCCAAATGTTTGACTCCTGGGCGGGGCAACTGAGTCCCCAAGATTACGAAACCTTTGCCATGCCTTATCAAAAACGGGTGGTGGATCAGGTGAAGGCAGCACACCCGGAAACCCCGATGATTCTGTACATTAATGGCAGTTCGGGCATTCTGGAACGGATGGCGATGTCGGGCGTCGATATCGTGAGCGTAGATTGGACCGTAGATATGGCTGAGGCGCGCAAGCGACTGGGTGCCAAGATGGGTGTGCAAGGGAATATTGACCCCTGTGCCTTATTTGGGTCCCAGGATTTCATCCGCGATCGCATCCTAGATACGATTCGCAAAGCGGGAAATCAAGGTCATATCTTGAATCTGGGTCATGGTGTTTTACAAGGCACCCCCGAGGAAAATGTGGCGTTCTTCTTTGAAACGGCAAAGCAGGCGGATAAATTACTAGCAGTTCATAGCTAGTCACCCTTACGGCGATCGCCTCCAGGACCCCGGTAGCGTCAAGGTAAAGAACAACCGGGGTTCTGGTGCGATCAGTTGAATCTTGCACCGACTCTGGAGGGATGGAATGGAGGCGATCGCTCAGGCATTACCCCCTCCTGGCGGCCCCTTTCTCCAACGAGGTGGGGTCAAACCCCCTCTAGGGACTCCCCTTTTTGACAAAAAACGGTCTAAACTCTAAAATCTAAAATCTACGTTCGACAATCTGACGCTCCCACACCACCCTAGCCGCAATATCTCCCGTGTATTCAAATTACTATAGACCCAAAAAGCGTATTTTCATCACCGGCGCGAGTGGCTGTATTGGTCACTACCTGACCGAGGCTCTCATTCAAGAAACTGACCATGAACTATTTCTGTTAGTCAGAAACCCGGAGAAACTCCGACTTGATTTAGAAGCTCGACCGGGTATTTCCATCGTCCAAGCGGATATGCGCCAGATTGATAAGTATGCCGATCTTCTCAAAACAATGGATACGGCGATTTTAGTCGCCACTGCCTGGGGAGGGGCACAGGAAGTTTTTGATGTTAATGTTCACAAAACCCTGCGACTGTTAGAGCTTTTAAACCCCGAGGTTTGTGAACAGGTTCTCTATTTTTCCACCGCCAGTATTCTAGATAGAAATAACGAGTTACTGAAAGAATCCGGACAAATGGGAACCGAGTACATCCGGTCTAAATTTGACTGTTTGCGCCGCTTCACTCGCTTGCCGATCGCCTCACGCATTACCACCTTATATCCCACCCTCGTCTTTGGGGGAGATGAAGAAAAACCCTACTCCCACGTTGCAGCGGGAATGCCAGAAATCCTTAAACATATTAATCTGATTCGCTTCTTTAAAGCCGAAGGCAGTTTTCACTTCATCCATGCTCGCGATATTGCCAAAGTCGTAGTTCATCTGGTAGACAATCCACCCGAACCTGCCGGACCTTTTGTACTAGGAAATCCAGCAGTCACCGTTGACCGCGCGATAGAAGAAATCTGCGCCACCCTGAATAAAAATATTATCTTCCGCATTCCCCTCACTGGGTTTCTCGTCGATCTATTTATCAAAATTTTTCGGATTCAGATGTCATCTTGGGACCGATTCTGTCTGACTTATCGCCACTTTACCTATAAGGACCCGGTGAGTCCCGCCACCTTTGGCATGACGACGGAATATGGGACCCTGCGAGATTTAGTCAAGACTTACAACACAGTGAAGTTGCAAAGAATTGAAGAAATCGCGCAGTTACCAGAGGACCTCTCTCCTGCTGATGAAGGATATTCCGATGAGAGACCCCATTATTAACCCCCATTAAAAGGGGACCAGAAACCGGGTTGATCTTTCTTTGTCCCACCACTCCAGTTCCGACCCTTAAGGGGATGGCAAAACATAAATCATCAAAATGACTCCATCAAGGAGTCACTACGAAGGGTTTGTAGTAACCCCTTCAGGGGTTTCTTTAAGGGAACTCCAAACAATAACCTCTTCACAATCTTTTAGAAGAGAACCCCCCAACCCCCCTTAAGAAGAGAGGGTTTTCCCATTCTACCAAACTTCTAATGCAGAACTTTGTTGATGCAAATCCCTCAGATGACTCCTCAAGGAGTCATTACGAACGTTTTGGGGATTTTATTGTTTGGAGTTCCCTAATCTATCACGACTCTACACGACGATCTAAGAGTTGCTTGATCGGAATTTCCACGATAAATTCTGCGCCATCGGGGGGTTCAGAACTACAGCGAATTTGACCGCCATGTTTTTCTACAATAATTTGATAGCAAATGGCTAACCCTAACCCCGTACCACTCCCCACGGGTTTCGTGGTGAAAAAGGGGTCAAACAAGCGTTTTTGGACCGCTTTGGGAATACCCGGTCCATTATCGGTAATCCGAATTGAGACCGAATTCGGACTGATTTTTGTCGTATCAATCTGAATGGTTGGGGACCGGCGAGAACTGGGTTCAGAGTTTCTCTGGAATTCAGATAATCCACCCTCTGCATCCTCTTTTCGATAGCATTCTAAGGCATCAACCGCATTAGCTAATAGATTCATCAACACTTGATTAAGCTGTCCCGGAAAACATTCGACTTGGGGGAGTTCCCCATAGTTTCTGATGATTTCAATGGTGCAATGTCCCGGATTTCCTTTGAGGCGATGCTGCAAAATGAGCAGGGTACTCTCAATTCCTTCGTGAATATCGACTTGTTTCATTTCGCTTTCATCCAGGCGCGAAAAATTCCGCAAGGAGAGGACAATGGAGCGAATCCGTTCAGCCCCAATTTTCATGGAAGAGAGCAGTTTAGGCAAATCGCTCAAAATAAAATCAAGTTCGATCGCCTCGATTTCTTCTTGAATATCTTCGGGGGTTTCCGGTGCGTGTTCTTGATACAGTTCGATTAAGTGGAGTAAATCTTGGATATATTCCGCGACATGGGTAATGTTTCCATATACAAAATTAACGGGATTGTTAATTTCGTGAGCAATTCCCGCAATCATTTGGCCGAGACTCGACATTTTTTCAGTTTGAATCAGTTGAGTCTGGGTTTGTTTGAGTTCCTGCATTGCGTGTTTTAAGCGCTGATTTTTATCTTTGAGTTGTTGGGTACGCGCTTGGACTCTTAGTTCTAGGTTTTGGTTGGCTTCTTCTAGTTGCTCATTGGCGCGTTTTAATTCTTCGCTGGCGGCGGTTAAATTGGCATAAAGCAGGGAATTTTCTAGGGAAATCGCCAGTTGGGAAGAGAGGACGGTTAGAAATTCTAAGCGTTCGGGGGTAAAGGCGCTTTTGGCACTATTATTTTCTAAATAAAGTAGCCCGATCGGTTGTCCGCGATCGAGGATGGGAGTACATAAAATAGATTTAGGCTGATTTTTAAGAATATAGGGGTCAGTGCTAAAGGTGAGTTCATAGCGGGCATCATTTAAAACGAGGCTTTGTTTGGTGCGGATTACATAATTAATGGCAGATAATGGGAGGATTAAATCCTGGGTGAGTGGCGTATAGTCGTGGAGGATGACTTCGGGAGTCTCTACAGAAGCTGTGGCTTTTAATCCGAGTTTGCCCTGGTGTTTTAAGATGAGGAAAGCGGTTTGAGCCCCGGCATTTTCCAGGAGAATAGTCATCAAGGTTTCAATGAGCTTGGACAAAACGATTTCTGAGGCGATCGCCTGGGATGCTTTGAGGGCGCTGGCTAAATCTAAGCCGCGATTATGAGCACTGGTACTGGTCGTAGTGGAGGTACTGGTAATCTGTCCGAAATTAGCACATTCATCCAGGGGAGTCGCTTGCAACATCCCCATTGGATATTTTGCTTCTAGGGCTTTGAGTTTAGCCGTTGCACCCCAACGTCCATAACTATAATGGGCTTTTTTCAAATAGGTTTGGGCGATTTCATCGCGCCCGAGGTGAGAATAAAAGAGGGCGGCGCGTTCGTAGGCGATGGCTTCTTCCTGGAGATATCGATATTTTTTAGCCCCTTGAATGGCTCGGTCATAATATTCCATTGCCAGCAGGGTTTGCCCTTTCACCCGTGCTTTTTCCGCCTCTACTAAGTCATATTTATGGCGAAAATTTGTAGGGGAAAATTTGGCCCAGAGTTGCATCTGTTTTTGGTGTTCGGTGACTTTCCGGAGTGTGGTTTGTCGGGCCCGTTTATCAAGGCGATCGCAATTCGCCAACAGGGACAAAGAATAATAAAAATTATGTTCCGACCAATAGGGTAAAGCCGCCCCTTGTTTTCCATACTTTTCTGCTAATTGTCCCGATTTAACCGCTAGGGAATAGTCCTGGAATAAATAACATAAAAATGTTTTACAAAAAAATGCCCCAAACAGTAACATCATTTGATTTTGCTCAATCCACAACCCCAGGGTTTCTCTTTCATTGAAGCTGGTCCCCACTAACTCACAGGGTTGCGGTGATTCTCCCTGCAAATTGAGGACCATTTGTCGCCAAATTTGAATATAAGAGAGATGAAATTCCAGTTGAAGCTTCTGCATTTTCTCCAGATACTGCTGTTGTTTCTGGTTGATTAGCTCTAAGGACTCCCCAATAAAAAACATAAAATTGACCTGATGAAGGGCGCTATAGAAACCATATTCTATATCTCCCGTATCCAGACCTATTTGAATATTATCCTCTAGGGGCTGAAGCGATAAAATGGTCGGAAATTTGTATTTTTTAACAAAAACATTGTAAAGTACATTGACTTTGGCTTTTAATTCGGGAGCATTAAATTGATTGAGAACCCGCAGAGATAATTGCCCAAATTGATGGGCGGCCTCAATTTTTAAATGCATCCCGCATAACAACATCGCATAAATGCCATAAGCATAAGTGGCGAGGGGGGAGTTGCCCCATTCAATTGAGAGTTTCACCATCGTAAAAACAACGGAGGGTAATAATGCCGGACTGATCAGATGAGCCGCCGGGGTCATGGTCATCAGTACCCTCATGGCCGCGATTTTATGCGGATCAGTCATTACGGGTAAGTTGGCTAAGGCTTCAATTTGATGACTATCTTGGGGGAGTTCTTGGAAGAGTTGATTAGCATAGGAGCGAATCGCTTTATCTTGAGTGGGTAGGGGTACTCCCAGCAGCCTTAAAACTTCGAGTCCAGTTATTAAGGCTAATTTGGGCTGATTTTTAGCAATATTAATTTGAATACTTAATTCATAGAGTTTTACTTTATCTAATAAATTTTTTGCATTTGCAAAAGCCGCATCATAAAGTTCATCGGCTCGATTAAAATGCCCTTGCAAATATTCAGTTTCTATAGCAGCAATGAAAAAGTTTAAGGTGAGTTCATAGTCTTCTTGCCAACCGCGTTCGCCCAGGCGTTGTAGGCCAAAATTCAAATATCTCAGAGCTTGTTCATAAGCGGTTGCGGCTTTTGCTTTTTGACCTGTGGCTAGATTGAGTTGGGCTAAGTTGCAGAGTTCCTGACGATCGCCCATGAGTTCATAACCCACGTTGAGATGTTCAACGAGATCGAACATTTTGTTTTCTAAGTCCACCCCCGGGACATTTTGTAAAAGCACCCGTCCAATTTTTAAATGAACAATTTTCTTTTGTGCTTCAGGAATCAGGGAATAAGCCGCTTGTTGGACGCGATCGTGAATAAATTTGTAGGAAGTTTCTACCGCTTGCCCATCGAGTAAGGCCAAATTCTCTACATCTTGGACAATTTCAGGAATGATTTCGGGTTCACTAGCGGGAACAATTAACCCTTCGTGGAGGGCGGGATTTAATTGATGAATCGTGTCCGATGTTTGTCCTTCACTAACCCAGGTGAGGAGGTTTAAATCGAAGCGATTGCCAATACAGGCGGCTAAGTTTAAAAGCGCTTGGGTCGGTTCTGGTAGCTTCTGAATTTGGGTGAGGGTGAGTTCGATGACATCATCGGTAATTTCGGTCCCTTGGAGGCGATTAATCTCCCACTGCCACTCGCCCTGTTCAAAATCAAAGGTTAATAAATTATCCTGGGCTAAGGACTGGAGTAATTGAATAGAAAAGAAAGGATTTCCATCGGTTTTATTGTAAATAAATTGAGCCAGCGGTGCAATGCGATCGCCCCCCAAGCTCAGAGTATCGCTGAGGAGTTCCTGGATATCCTCAAGTTCCAATCCTCTCAACGGGATAGCATTCACCACAGCCCCATTGTTTTGCATTTGATTGAGGGTCGAAATTAATCCATGAGTAGCATCCACTTCATTAGAGCGATAAGTCCCCACTAGGAGTAGATATTTGCTCTCGGGTTCAGTCATCAGAATCTGAATTAATTTTAATGAAGCGGAATCCGCCCATTGCAAATCATCTAAAAATAAAACTAGGGGATGTTTCGCTTGAGTAAAAACTTCTACAAAGGCTTTAAAAGTTCGATTAAATCGCGCTTGAGATTCCGTGGGAGATAGGTCGGAAACATCCGGTTGTTCACCCAGTACCAGTTCAATTTCCGGAATCACATCAGCAATGATTTTGCCATTGGTTCCTAACGCTTTATGAAGGGTTTCAGTAAACTCTTCCAGGATGTCTTGGGGTTCTGTTAACTGTTGGCGAATTAATTCTCGAAAGGCACTCACTAGCGCCCGGTAGGGAATATTTTGTTTATAGCGATCGAACTTACCCGAGATAAAATAGCCGTTATGTTGTCGGATCCAAGGCTGAAGTTCTCGCACTAAAGCGGATTTACCAATGCCCGAATGTCCGGCAATTAAGAGGGTTTCCCGAGGACCTTGACTGATGCGAGTGAAGGTAGACTGGAGAAGGGCAATTTCGCGATCGCGCCCGTAAATTTTGCGGGGACTGGCAATTTTCCCCGTGGGATCCTGAAGGGCAATTCCAAAGGACTGAATACTGCCTTGGGTTTGCAATTGGTGCAGGCAAATTTCTAAATCAACCTTCACCCCCCAGGCACTTTGATAGCGGTCCTCGGGAGTTTTTGCAATTAATTTCATCACAATTTCCGCGAGAACCGCAGGAATCTCCGGGTTACGAACATCCGGAGAAATGGGCTTTTTAGCAATATGTTGATGAACCCATTCTAACGGGTTTTTCGCTTGAAACGGTAGCTCTCCCGTCAGCAATTCATAAAAGGTAATGCCTAAGGAATATAAATCCGTGCGATAGTCGATCGCCCGATTCATTCTCCCCGTTTGTTCTGGGGACATATAAGCTAGAGTCCCTTCAATCGCATCGACAGAAATCATCCCTTGAGTTTCTTTCGCCCCAGAAACCGCAATACTAAAATCGGCAATCTTCACCTCCCCAGTCTCCGGATTGATAATAATATTATGGGGTTTAATATCTTTATGCACAATCTGGTGGTGATGGAGTTGTGCTAAAGTCGCCGCGAGTTGAATCCCAATTTTTAAAAATTCGGTGAGGTCAATCTCCTGCTTTTCCCGATAGATTTTGAGGGAATGACCCCCAAAATCCTCTACAACTAAGGCTAGACCATTTTGATATTTTTCTAAGCTGTAAGGTTGGACAATACCTGAAATATTCAGGCCACTCATCATTTCATATTCATGCTGAAATCGGGCAATATCTTGAGCTTGCGGAAATTCTGCTTTGAGGATTTTAATAATAACGGGTTGTTGCGTCCGTTTATTATAGGCGCGGTAAATGACCGTTCTCAGGCCGGATTGAATTTCCTGGATTTGGGAATACCCTGGAATCAGGCTCATAAATTCAGTGATATCAATGGATGATTGAGTTTAGGGTATCATTGAATTGTCTACAACTGGGAAATTGAGTCAATTCAGTTTCCCTTGAAGGCAATGAGTTCAAGGGAAAACATGAACTGCTACTTCATGATTACGCCGGAGCAGATCGCACCGCAATTCCCGTCGCCTCAGCAATCTCCCGGGCCAAGTTTTGTAAAACCTCGGGATGGAGACAGGGCAACATCTGCACCGGATAGGGTCGAGATTCCTGGGGGTGATGATTTCCCCGTCCATCTAATTGGCGGTTTACGGGTTTGGGACGGGTGGGAGTATTCAGTTGAATTTCATCCACCCCCAGCGATCGCATCCGGGAAATATATTCCGCTTTCGTCTGAGCATCCCACGGGGACAACAGCATAGTTTGAATGCCAATTTCTCCGGGATAATCTTGACAAAACTGCTGAATTCCTGCCCAAATATCTGCCAAATTAATCCCATTAATGGGGCGATTTACCCCTTGAAATCGGCGTTCTGATACCGCATCGAGTTTAAGGGAAACCCGGTCCGCAGTCGCCAAGGCGTTCCGAACTTCTGGATCTCCCAATGTTGTCCCATTGGTGAGCACTAATGTGGGACGATGGGTGCAGTCAGCGATTCCCTGCAAAATTTCCCTTAAATTCAAAGCTAAGGTGGGTTCTCCACTGCCACTGAGGGTAATTACATCCACATTCCAAGGTGCAAATGCTTCTAGTTCATCAAGGATTTGTTGGGTTGGAATATAAATGGCCCGATCGCCAGTTTTCTGCTCAATTTCTCCGAGTTGGCAGTAAACACAATTAAAGGAACAAGTCGAAATACTGCCAATGGGGTCAATCCCCAGCGATCGGCCATACCGCCAAGAGGAGACGGGTCCATAGACGGAGGAAAAAGTTTGAGTTGCGTTCATTTCGGTTAACAAAGCACTCCAAAACTGAAGAGTGGAAAGACGATAGGGGAAGTACCTATTGAGAACGGGTCTTGCCAAGTCCCCTCGAATTGCGATCGCCTCAGTTCAAGGTTTAATTTTGGGCGAGGGTTTGCCATTCGAGGATGATAGAAGGTGGGATCTGCAATGAAACCGTTCGATTGTCTGCGATCGGTAAAAGGAGTACGGTTCGCTGATTCATTGGCAGTTTTAACAGCACGGATTTAAAATCGTACTGCCCCACATTTGGGGCGGGAGACTGGTCCGCAAACTCATCTTCTGCCCTGAAAATTTCCCCTGTCTCTATTTTAATCTCCAGCGGTTTGGGATGGGAAAAGTCCGCCACTCCGGGAAATCCTACTAATCTGAGATTGACTCCAGTCACGGTTGCCTCTTTAACTTGTTTAAAGAGTACAACTTGCCAAGAATACCCGGCCTGGTCTCGTAAACTATGTTGCGATTGATACAGAAGTTGACCGGGCGCTTCCTCGATTTGGCGGATGTCCGCCCAAGCGGGTTGTGCTCTTAAGTGACTTTCTCCTAAAATCAGGAATGCTACCAGGGAAAGGAGAAGCAGCAGTTTAGAAAGGATGGATTTGATGCGAGTCCACATAGATATTATATTGTTTTGAAGGTAATGCTTCTATCGTAGTGGAGAGAGGGACGCTACATACCGACTGGGTTTGAACTGCTGTGGGCGATCGGGATGAGTTTGACCCTGGTAACTGCAACAACCGGCGGGGGTTAAAACGATTGGCGGCCTAACAGCTCAAGTCGGTTGAAACCGACTATAAGTCTTATGGGATCGTGTTTTCAGTCGGTTTTAACTGAAATATTGCACCCGTTGCAACAACCGGCGGGGGTTTTAACCCCCGCCTAACAGCTCAAGTCGGTTGAAACCGACTATAAGTCTTATGGGATCGTGTTTTCAGTCGGTTTTAACTGAAATATTGCACCCGTTGCAACAACCGGCGGGGGTTTAAACCCCCGCCGGTTTTGAGAAGGATGCAAGATTTCGGTTACTACGAACAAAGAAAGAGAACGCCTGAAGGCGTTACTACGAACAAAGAAAGAGAACGACTGAAGTCGTTACTACGAACGGGGTAGCAACGACTTTAGTTAATTTTAGATAGTATGGGGGCGGTGGGACTTGAACCCACACGGCTGTCTCCAGCCAACGGATTTTCATTCTCCCGCAACTTTCGCTGCTGCCAGAATACTGGTTTTGAGAATTGGACTCTCCCTTTACCCTCGGCTTTACGTTAGGGTAGCTCCCGTCGAGTCTCTGCACCTTCCGAAATTTCGGCTTGGCTCAGGATTGCCTTGTCTGTTGCCAGAGTTAGGTTTCCCTGAATTTGAGAGCGGTCACTTAAAGGATTTCTCCAATAAGGCTCAGTTTTCTAAGTCCGTAGCGTCTACCATTCCGCCACGCCCCCGAGGAATTCGGCTAGGGTTTAATCGGATGCGGCTGTGTGAGCCGGTCAGATTAAGCATTTCGCCAAAGCATAGCTATTATGCACGATTTTTCTGTCTAAGTCAACTGTCAATCCTAAATTTACCGGATTTTATGAATCGGCAGTGTTTTGAGGGGGAGAATTAAGGAGGGGGAAAATTTTTACCTCTTAAGAAGTTGACAGCCTATTATTTATGTGATAATGCTCCCTCAGAGCGGGTTTGGAATCCCAACTGGGAAGGGAGCATCTGCCTAGCACTATGGTTTAAAGTAGAAAATAAGCACTTGAGCTACTTAGGATCCTCATGGTTTATCAACCTGACTTTCTGAATTCCCACGATGAAGATATCGAAGCAAATCAGTTGCTGAAATACTTACAGCATCAACCTCCAGAAGTTTTAGCACGGGTTGCCAAGTCAGTCAGCCCGGAAATTAAGGAAATAATCTCTCAGAACGTTCAGGGACTGGTGGGTGTCCTGCCGTCGGAGAACTTTGAGGTTCAGATTACGACGAACCGAGAGAATTTGTCTGGTTTGTTGGCATCCGCCATGATGACGGGTTATTTCCTGCACAAGATGGAACAACGGATGCATTTGGAGGAACGGTTATCCCAAGTTAGTCCCCTGGGGAATGACTCCGCTGGTGGCGGTTCAGGGAAAAATGGAGCTCGTTAGACTACGGATTCAACCTGGGGACGTTGATCCCGATCGCCCTTTAGTTCTGGCGATCGAGGGGAAACGCCCCAGGACGCACAGCAATGGTGGCGGTGGCCCCTTCTCGGTTGACTTCCACTTGCAGTAGTCCCCCAACTTGGGTGGCTTCTACCAATTCTTGCACTTCGCTTGCCGTGGCGATCGCCACCCCGTTAATTTTTTGAATCACATCCCCTTTTTGCAACTGGGCTTTCTGCGCTGGAGTATCAGGTAACACCGCCATAATCACGACCCCAGTTTCGGCGAGAATCTTCACCCCTTCCAGACGTTCCTCTAATTTGTCCCGGACTTGGGGAGTCAGTTCTACCATTTGAATGCCCAAAAATGGGTGAGAGACTTGACCGTTTGTAAATAATTCATTGGCAATTCGTTTGGCAGTTTCGATGGGGATGGCAAACCCTAATCCTTGAGCATCCGCGCGAATTGCGGTATTCACCCCAATCACTTCCCCGCGATCGTCGAGTAACGGTCCCCCGGAATTCCCCGGATTAATCGCCGCATCGGTTTGAATAAAGCGGACCCGCTTATCAGAAATTCCCACTTGAGAACTCGATCGCCCGGTGGCGCTGATAATCCCCACGGTGACGCTATTATCCAATCCCAGGGGACTGCCGATCGCGATCGCCCATTGTCCAGGCACCAAATTTTGGGAATTCCCTAACTTCACCTTCGGCAACCCAGTCCCTTCAATTTTGACCACAGCTAAATCAGTGAGGGAATCAATTCCCATAACTTTCCCCTCAAAGATGCGACCATCATTCAGGGTCACTTTCACCACGCGAGTCCCTTCGACCACATGAGCATTGGTGATAATTTGACCCTCATCACTCAAAATAAACCCAGAGCCCGTGCCGTGGTTCCCTCGTTGTCTCGGGGGTGGCATTTCTTCCCCAAAAAATTTCCGAAAAAAGGGATTGTTTGGGTCATTCTCCTCAACCGTTTTTCCGGACCGAATGGCATCAATTCGCACCACTGCCGGACCCACTTTTGCCGCCGCCGACGCGATAAAATTGCGGTCAATGGGCTGTTCCCTGAAAGCGGGATTGGTTTCGAGGTCTGAATCTGCCTCGGTATTGACTGGAGTAGTAGTGTCCGGTAGCATCACCGGCATGGCTACGGGCTGTTTTCCGAAATTGTTATCGAACAGGATAGATCGGCTGGCGATCGTGCCGACGCTCCCACCGAGGACTAATAAGTTCAACCCCACAATCAGCCGCTTTAATACTTGACGCATAGCTGGTTTCCCCATTCGATAGCGATACAACTCATCCCCAGATGGCGCACAATGTTGGAGGCTGGCAACCGCAGCCCGTGGATTACATCTTAGCAATAAGCAGATCCCGAGGTTGGGGTAGCCTATTTTCTCCCACTGTAGCCTAATTCTCCGGTTGGGGGTGAGGGTTCAGGGAGTGGATTTGGTAAAAGTTAGTGAAATTTGAGATCTTGCATTATTCTCCACTCCGGCGGGGGTTTAAACGATTGGCGGCCTAACAGAATCAAGTCGGTTAAAAACCGACTAAAAACTTTACCTGATAAGATGAGCAGTCGGTTAAAACCGGGCTAAAAACTTTACCTCAATAAGACGAGCAGTGGGTTGAAACCGACTTGATTCTGTTAGGCGGGGGATTAATCCCCCGCCGGTTGTAGCGACTCCATAAAGAACCCAAAAAATCAAGAATTGTTGATTTTTTGAGGTCTGTCATGGGGGTTGGTTGAGGGGAGAAGAGGACCCCACCTGACGCCTCCCCTTGCTAAGGGGAGGGGACCGGAGGGAGTTGTTTGGGGGGGGATTTTTTAGCTTATCGCCTTTTTGAGACTTTCGCAGAACTCTCCAATTGCTGCTAATCCTTCTTCTGGGGTGCCTTCGGCTAATCGTTTGACAAAGGCACTTCCGACAATTGCAGCATCTGCACCCCAGTCTTTGACTTGGCGCGCCATTTCTGGGGAGGAGATGCCAAATCCGACGCCAATGGGTTTATCGGTAATTTGGCGCATTTCGGTGAGAATATCTTCGACGCGGGACTGGACTTGGGACCGCATTCCGGTAACGCCGGTAACGCTGACGAGGTAAATAAATCCTCTGGACTGACGGGCGATCGCCTCAATGCGGGCTTTTGGGCTCGTGGGGGCGACTAATAACACCACCTCAATCCCCCGTTCATCGGCTTTTTTGAGGATGTCCTCTGACTCTTCTAAGGGCAAATCCGGGACCACTAAACCCCGGACTCCTGCATCGGCAGCATTTTTGAGGAAGTTGTCCACCCCCTGTTTGAGAATCGGGTTGTAGTAGGTGAACAAAATGATGGGCGACTGCAAAGTAGGCGTTACTGCCTTGACGGTTTCTAAGACAGCTTCCAAGCGCGTACCCCGTTGCAGTGCACGAGTTGCTGCTGCTTGAATCACGGGTCCATCAGCCAGGGGGTCTGAGTAAGGAACCCCTAATTCAATCAAATCCGCACCCTTGCTATCTAACAGTTGCAAGGCTTTAGCGGTGGTCGGCAAATCTGGATCCCCTGCGGTGATAAACGGGATCAAAGCACACTGCTGGCGATCGCGCAGGGACGCAAAGCACTGGGAAACCGATGTCATTTTATAACTTACCTAGCTTGGATAGATTAACTAGCGTATCATCTGCCAGGAGCGTTAGTTTATCAAATCCTGTCGGGTGCTAACTTTAGGGGGTCCACCCGGATAACGACTGAAGTCGTTACTACAAACGAAGAAACTTCCCCCGTTCGTAATAACGACTTCAGTCGTTTCTTAAGTTCGTAGTAACGACTTCAGTCGTTTCTTCTCATTTCCCCTAATCTTGCGCCTTCAGTTTCTCCGCCTCATTCTCCGCGTCAATTTCTGCTTGAATTTTAGCCAATTCTTCCGGCGTCAATTCTTCTAAACGCTTTTGCAGAACGGCAGTTTTATAATCTTCCACCTGCTGATGAAAGGTCATATCTCCATTCACAGCGCGGAATAAATAGGTGAGTAACCAACCCACTAACCCCCCGACTAATAAAACTTGACTCCAAATTCCAGCAGTAACACTATCAAACCCGGCACTCTGGAATCCCAGATAGGCTAAACCTCCAGCCAGGAAAACACCCAAGCCAATTCCTAATACATCAATTCTTCGCATAATTGCGTTAATTTTATCTAAATTTTATGAATAATTCGAGGACGAAGAAATTGGGAATCAATGCCTCACTAGCTGTTGATTTCCGAATTTCTTCATTCCTGTTTTAAACGTTAATTTCTCGTCGCTTGGGTCGAAAATTCAAAAAGGGAGCAAGAACTAACATTCCCGGGAAAAAGAAAAACACTAAGAAATACAGAAAAGCCCGTTCAAAAGAACTGGCGACATACCACCGCTTTTGTAGCCAAAAGTAGAGGGCTAAGGGGACAACCAATAGGTAAGTCCCACCTAAAATCACATACAACAGCAAGGCAATAGTCATGTCATTTAGAATCGGCATGATGGCAATGGTGAGGGTTTTACAATAATGCGGCGCGATCGCCTGAATGCTAAGGAGTTTACCCCATTTCAAAGAGGGGTTCGCACTGGCTCAACTCGCCCACGTCCGTATTGTAGCTTGCTCGGGTCTCCAGGTACTAATTCCTCCCCCTCTCAAGGTGTATTTGTAGGGGCGCAATGCGCAGGCCCCTACAATTATCCTCGTGACTGCAATTATCCTCGTGACTGGGCTTCAGCCGAGTCACGCACTTATGGAGGCTCTGCCTCCTAATCCCTACCAGGCGGCAGAGCCGCAGAAGGCCCATGTCATGGCAGAGCCATGACACGAGAGGGGTGGGGGTTATTAATAACCCCCCGGTTCTTCCTCGTATTCCTGCACTTTGGTTTTCTCAGGGATATTAATCCGAGGGGGGTTGTAGGACTTATCATCTTCTTCAGCCCAGGCGTCGGATTCTACATCACTGTATTCATAATCCTCAGCATATTCCGGTTCTTCATACGCCGGAGCCGTGCTATAACCTGGCTCCTCGTAGACCTCTTCATAGCGATCGTTGTAGTCCATATCGTAGGTATCGCGAGATGAGGCTTCGCTCCAGTTGTCTTCTTCTACATCATCTTCGTAATAAATTGGTGCAGTCTGACTCTGGCGTAACGGTTCCACAACAGGCTGCTGCCACGATTCATCCTCATCCCACACCTCTTCCACCACCCGCGAGGGTGCGCGCAGGGGTTCTGGCGCAGGAACTCCCATCCCCGTCGGCAGTTGATTTTCCGGACGCGCTGTGGGCATAATCAGGGCTTCTTCTTCTCGGGCCCAAGGGGGTTCGCCAATGCCGAGACGCTCTAAGAATCCCACAGTCAACTGGGAGAGTCGTTCTTCAGCGCCTTCAAACACAATCAGGCGATTGGGTCCACTGCTGACAATTTCCTCAACGGGAAGCTCGTAGGTACTAATCACTTGGTCGGGAATTTGCGGCAGTCCCAAAGAAGCAATCACCAGAGAGACTAATTCCCCGGTGGCGAGGTCAAACTTGAACCCTCTGGCGCGTCCCAACAGTTCGCCGGTTTCCGTAATCACTTCGCTGTTGATTACCCGGCTGTAGGCATCTACGTCAATATCTTCGATGACGTCTTCATCTTCAACCAAGATCACATCGCCAATCTGTTCAATGCTCCGCAGAAACATGAATCGGGGCATTCCGGCGACTGAGAGGAGATTATCTCGCAGACCCAAGGCTACGACCTGTCGGCGGTCAATGTCTACCAACAGTTCTTTGACGACCCCCAGGCGCTTGCCGGTGTCGCGGGTGATCACTTGAGTATTTAACAAGTCGGAGCGGAGACGGATGGTATCAGATGTCATTCTTAGTTGAATCCTAATAGCGAATTCTCTTTAATATTACTATCCATAAAATCATACAGCCGAAGTCTTTTGCTCAATTTGTAGCCCAATGACTTGGGTATAGGCTCCCCGGGCTTGGGTTACGCCAATTACCCGCTCGGCCAGTTTGAGCATAGGAGTTTTGTGACTGACGACGATAAACTGAGCCACGTCAGCTTGCTGTTTTATTATTTTAGCCAATCGTTCCACATTTGCCCCATCTAAGAACATATCCACTTCATCAAAGGCATAAAACGGTGATGGACGATACCGTTGCAGGGAGAAGATAAAGCTGAGGGCGGTGAGGGATTTTTCCCCCCCGGACATGGAGGCTAATCGCTGCACGGGTTTTCCTTTGGGGTGAGCAACAAGGCTCAAACCACTACTAAAGGGGTCCTCCGGGTCGTCGAGTTGCAGATAGCCGTCGCCGTCGGAAAGTTCGGCAAAGATGATTTGAAAGTTCTCATTGACGGCATCGAAGGCTTCTTTAAAGGCACGGAGTCTCAGGGTGGTAAAGTTTTCAATCCGCAACAGAATTTCCGTGCGTTCCCCTTCTAAGGTGGCGAGTTTTTGGCTGAGTTCCTCTAATCGGGCTTGGGTGCGATCGTACTCCTCCAAGGCCAACATATTCACGGGTTCCATTGCTTCAATCCGTTTTTGCAGCGATCGCACTTCTTTCTGCAATTCCTGCAATATCGTCGCCAAACGGTTCTCCATCGCCTCGGTAACCGGCGGTTGCGGGTCGGGTAATTCCGCTTCCCGTTGTTGCAATTCTTGCTGCATATTCACCAGTTGTTCCCGGCGTCCCTGTTGGGTTTCGTGGAGTTTTTGCAGTTGCCATTCCAGTTGTTGCCGTTTTAAATGTAATTCGCGCAACTGGGCTTCAGCTTGGTCCCGGGCAGTTTTTTCTTCCCCCAGTTTGGACTCAATTTCCGCCAAAGCGGTCTGAGTTTGAGCCATTTCCTGACCCAAACTGGTGAGTTGACTTTGCAACTTAGCAATTGTCTCAGTTCCGGCAATTTCCTGTTGCCGGAGTTGGGTTAACTGCTGTTGTCCCTCTTGAATTTTCTCCTCTAAGCGCTGAGACTGACTGCCTAAATCCTGTTGCCGCAATTGCGCTGAACTGAGGGACTGTTCCCATTCCTGTAGCTGACTCTCCAGTTCCCGGACTTGGGACTGGATTTGTTGCCATTCGCTATTGGTTCCAGATTCTTCCATGCTGGAGAGTTCTAACCGCCACCGTTCTAGCTGCACTTCTTGATCCGGTAAGTCAGCAGCGAGGGTTTCTAGTTGGGAGGTTGCCGTTTCTAACTCTTGGGAGTTTTTAGTTAATTGTTGCTCTAACTGGGCGATCGCCCCGGTTAAATTATTAATCTCTTTCTCTAACTGTTCCGATTTAAGCTGCAATTCCCGCTGTTGCTGCTTGGCTTCCACCAATTGCGCCGATCGCTGTTTCACCGTTTCCGTAGCGGTGGCGACTGCGCTGTTACAGCGTTCTAAAATTGTCTCAATTTCCTGTAGTCGATTTTGCAGGGCCGTCACTTCCCCAGACTCTGTATTTCCTCCAGTCCCAAACCGCAACGAGGACCGATGGGGTGCACTTCCCCCCGTCATGGCCCCAGTGCTTTCTAATAAATCCCCATCCAAGGTGACAATCCGCGCTTGTCCTAAATAAGGACGGGCTAAATTGATGCTTTCAAAAACGACAGTATTGCCAAAAATATAAGCAAAAATCTGTAGATAAGGGCGATCGCATTCAATCAAATTCACCGCATAATCCACAAACCCTGGGGCATTTCGCAAGGCTTCAATCGGCGAAAATCGTCCGGGTTTAATTTTATTTAAAGGTAAAAACGTCGCCCGTCCTGCTCGTTTTTGCTTCAACAGTTCGATCGCCGCTGCGGCTACCCCATCATCCTCCACCACCAGATAGCCCAATCGTCCACCGGCAGCCGTTTCCAAGGCTAATTGATAGGTAGGTTCCACTCGTCCCAATTGCGCCACCAAGCCACAGACTCCCGGCAACCCCGTCTGTAAAATCACCTTACTCGCCCCAGTTCCGCTGGCTTCCTGCTGGGCTTGATTTTGGGCTTCCAACTTGTCCAAACGCCGTTGTTTGTCCCGTTGTTCTTCCAACAGTCGTTTTTGGGTTTCCTGCTGCACTTGCAAGTCTTGTTCCAAGGCAGAAACCGTTTGCGCCAAGGATTGCACTTGTTGCACCGCTAACTGATGCCGTTGTTCGATATCCGTGCGGGCAAATTGCTGATTCATCAAGTCCTGACGGGAGGTTTCCAGGGAGTCTTGTTGTTCGGCAATTTTCTGTTCAAGTTGTCCCCGGCGTTCGGTTAAGCGGGCTTGTTCGGTGCGCTGGGGGTCGAGACTTTTTTGCAGGGTTTCGATTTGGCGGTGGAGACTGGTTTGTTGCTGCACCCACTCCTCAGAAGCGGAGGCGATCGCACTTGCCTGTTCCCTTTTTTGGTTCAGCAGGGTTTGAGTACCATCCCGGTTTTCCTGCACCGAAACAATCATATTTTTTTCTAATTCCCGGTCCTCCGCCAATTTGAGCAAGGCTTGTTGCAATTCCTTGACAGTTTGCTCAGTTTGTGCAATCTGGGCGAGGGTTTCTTGACGGTTGGCTGATTGTTCCGCTTTGCGGTTTTGCAGTTGCCGATGTTCCGCGTCTTGGGTGGCAAGGGTGGATTGCAGAGATATCAGTTCCTCTTCTCCGAGGGCTTTCACGCGATTGTTGAGTTCTTCCAGGCGGGTGCTGGCTTGTTGGATTTCGCCGCTAATGCTGGTAATTTGGTCACCGAGTTGGGTCACTTGGCGATCGCCCCCTTCAATTTGCTCCCGCAGTTTCCACTCTTGTTGCTTCAACTGTCGCCATTCCAACACTGCCGCCAGTTTTTCCTTTTCATGCAACTCAGCGCGCAGTTTTTTATATTGTTCAGCCTTAGCCCGGTCTTTGGAAAGGCGCTCAATCTGGGCTTTTAGCTCATTTTCAACGATGCGGCAACGGTCTTCCCGTTCCTTAACTTCATCTAATTTCGTTTTAGCTTGCACGATTTTCCGGTCAAAGGCTGCCACCCCTGCCAGTTCATCAATAATTTCCCGGCGTTCCTTGCCATTCATGGAGATAATGGCGGTAACGTCCCCTTGGAGCACCACGTTATAGCCTTCGGGGTAAATCCGCAGGCGGTTAATTTGTTCGTGCAATTGGGTGAGGGTGCAGGATTCCCCATTCATGTAATAGGTGGAGGTGTAGGTGCCGCCTTTAGTAACGCGCAACCGCCTGGTGATACTCCATTCGCGATCGGCAGTCGCCGCAAGGGTTTCGGCTGTAGAGGGGTCCGATGGGGTGGCCCCATTACCATTTTCGGAGTGGGGTTCGGGGGCGACTGACTCCGATTCTTCCGCTTCTAAACTCTGTTCACTCTCCACCGGGGATTCATCATTGGAAGCAGTTGCCGGTGCATCGGTGGCATAAATCAGTCCCACCGCATCCCCCAAATCAAACGTCACCGTCACACTTGCTTCAACGGTGCCACGACTGCGGGATTGATTGTGGTTCACCAAATCGGGCAACCGTTCCGCCCGCATTCCTTTAGAAGTCGAGATACCCAGACAGAAGAGAAGGGCATCAAGAATATTGGATTTCCCCGAACCGTTAGGACCTGAAACCACGGTAAACCCTGGCAAGACAGGAATGCTCGTCGTGCCTCCAAAGGATTTAAAGTTGCTCAGTTCCAGGCGCGTGATATGAACCATATCGGTTAGAGGGCTACAGAATTGCCCCTTGGGGGTGTTGACTTCTTAATCTAGTTTAGCGATTCTTCACAGATTAGCACGAAGAAATCCAGGGAGGGAAGGGGGTTGACACTGTACCACAGGGGTAGAGAGGGGGAAAGGTTGCCATCTATCCCGAGAGGGAGATTGATGGAGGGTTGCCCGGAGTTGCCCTCTTTAACTCCATCTCCGGTCCCCTCCCCTGTGTCTTGGTCCGGGTTAGGGTGGGGTATCCGTGACGTGGCGCAAACCACGTCACGAGGAATGGTTGGTGCGAGTGTCAGTGTCAGATTATAGTTTGGGAAAAGGAGGCGGAATAAATCGCTTATTTTTATTCGTTGCGGGGTTGGTTGGAACTCGAAGCAAAACAGTTTGAACAGGGGATTTATTTAGTAAACTCGCTTCACCTGAGTTGTAAAAAGATACAAAAACTGGACTACATTTACAGGGCTGGTGTTGGGGCGAATTCCCGGGTAAATTGCAGCCGTTATTTTGAAAGAATTAAGCAGTGTACGCGCTTCAAATCAAAGGGAATTATTTGTATTATTTAATGCTTAATTGGAGGCTCTAGGAGGCAGAGCCTCCAATTAAGCATTACTAGGCAGAGCCTAGTAACGAGAGTTAGGAGATTTATCTCTACCTATAGGGTCAGGTCACGGGGTGGCTATTTATGCTAAGTTTAAGTGAAATTCTGACCCAATCATCTGGATTAAATTACTGCTTAAATGAGTTTAAGACAAATTGAACTATTTTTACCCAAAGAGAGTGCTGAGAAAGTAGAAGAATTGCTACAAGGCCAGTCGGTGATGGGGATTTGGCAGAGTCCGCTTTCTGAAGAGAAGAGTTTAGTTAAAATTATTTTGTCTTCTCAACAAGCTGAGGAGGCGATCGATACCCTATCTTCTCATTTCTCCTACTTAGAGGATTTTCGGATTATTCTGCTGCCCGTTAGTGCCTATTTAACTCATCCTTCCGAATCTAAATCTGCATCAACCAAGGAATTCGATAAAAATCCTTTGCCCGAGGTGGAGTTAGATCCGCAAAGTTCGCGGCTGAATCGGCAAGAACTTCAGCAAAAAATTGACGGGGATTTAGAGTTGAATCTCCAGCATATTGTCATGCTGTTGATTTCGGCAATTATTGCCGCGATCGGCTTACTGCGAGATGATTCGACTATCATTATTGGGGCGATGGTGATTGCGCCTTTATTGGGTCCGAATATGGGGTTATCTCTGGCAACGACTTTGGGAGATATACCCCTGGCTAAAAAAGCATTACAAATCGGAACTTTTGGAATTTCTCTGGCCTTAATTTTATCTCTAGGGATTGGATTTTTTATTCCCATTAATCTGGATGTTTCTGAAATTGCTTTAAGAACTCGGGTCCGTTGGTCCGATGTTTTGTTGGCATTAGCATCAGGAATTGCGGGAGCGCTTTCCTTTACTTCTGGGAAAATTAGTGGACTGGTAGGCGTCATGGTTTCTGTTGCTTTATTGCCCCCTCTAGTGACGTTTGGGATGTTGCTGGGTTCGGGACGTTGGGAAGCGGCTGTTGGGGCAATGTTACTATTTTTAACGAATTTAGTTTCTTTGAACTTAGCCGGGGTTTTGACCTTTTCGGTGCAAAATATTCGTCCGGGGGAATGGTGGCTGGCTTCTAAAGCTGAAAAAGCGACCAATGCCGCTTATTTTCTTTGGTTTGGTTTATTATTTATAGTGATTACGAGCATTGTTTTTTGGAGGAGAAACCATTGGGTTTAGGGAAAAATAAACAGTTACAGTTTTTGCAATATATCTTTGTGTTCGGGATTACAAATTAAGATTTATTGCTCCCTGGGTTGCCAAGTTCCTAAGTCTTGTAAGCTAGAACTATCTTCATCCAGACAAACATTCATTAGAAAAATCTTGAGCCGGATGTTGGAAACGTTTCAAGACAATCCACCCTGTATTCTATGGAATGATGTATTATGCAAACCTTAACTTCTGAACCGCTACAACTCCCTATTCCTGAGTTATCCCACCCTGAAGACCTTCTGAATGCTTTACTCAAACTTCGTGAAACCGTTGAGAATGAGGGTCGAGAACTGTTTGAACAATGGCGTCCAGGAATTCAAAGACGGTCATTTTTAATTAGTGGGTTGAATTTTGCTTATTATTTAGCTTTGCGAAGGCAGGATTTACGGGATTTACAAATGGCATTAACTCCCTGGGGATTATCCTCTTTGGGACGCAGTGAGGCGCGGGTTTTGCCGAATTTAGATGCAGCGATCGCCACGTTAGGTGCTGTCTGTAATCGTGACCCCGCCACCTTACCCAAACGCCCTCCCTTACGGGCATTCTTCCGAGGCGATCGCATCCTGAATTATCGCGCCCGGGCTGTCTTTGGTCCCCCATCCCCCACGCGCCGGGTGCGAATTATGGTGACTCTCCCCACAGAAGCGGCTGAAAATTATGAATTAGTCCGAAATTTACTCAATCAAGGGGCAAATTGTCTGCGGATTAATTGCGCCCATGATACCCCCGTGGAATGGGAAAAAATGGTTAATTTCATTCGTCAGGCAGAAACTGAAACAGGCTATCCTTGCAAAGTTTATTTTGATTTAAGCGGTCCTAAAATTCGCACGGGCAAGTTAATCGCATCGGATAAAAAAAAGCGCTTCTTTGCGGGCGATCACTTTGTTTTATCTGCTCATAAACCCAAATCCCAAAAGGAAATGTCCAGTATTAGCTGTACCTTACCCGAGGCCATTTCGGCTTTAAAAGAAGGTGCGCCTGTCTGGATTGATGATGGCAAACTTGGCGCAATTGTTGACTCTATTCTGCCCGATGGTGTTCTCCTGCGCGTGACGCACACCCGTCCTCAAGGAGAAAAACTTAAAACCGATAAGGGCATTAATTTTCCCGAGACAGTTTTACCTTTAAGTTCCCTCACGGATAAAGATTTACAAGATTTGGATTTTGTCGCCAAACACGCGGATATTGTCGGCTATTCTTTTGTGCAAACTGCCGAAGATATGCGGCAATTGCAACAGGAGTTAAGTCGGCGATCGCCCGAAAAAGCCCGCACTTTGGCGATCGTTGCCAAAATCGAAACCCAAGAAGCAGTCAGAAATCTCCCAGAATTAATCGTTCAAGGGGCCAGTAAACAACCTTTTGGCGTCATGATTGCCCGAGGAGATTTAGCCGTCGAACTTGGATTTCAACGGTTGGCAGAAATTCAAGAAGAAATTCTCTGGTTATGTGAAGCGGCACAAGTTCCGGTGATTTGGGCAACCCAAGTGCTTGAAAGCCTTGCCAAAACTGGGATTCCCTCTCGGGCAGAAATTACCGATGCGGCAATGGCGGAACGGGCGGAATGCGTGATGCTGAATAAAGGGCCGTTTATTTTGGAGGCGGTGCAGATTTTAGATGATGTGTTGATGCGGATGCAGGCACATCAGTCGAAGAAGACGCCTCAACTGCGCGCATTGCGATCGTGGTAAGGGTCCCGCTTCTGTAAAGTAGCCCCCGGTTAATCCGGAAATGGGGCCTTAAATATACGGAAAACCTCTCCTGATCCCGGTGGAATTTACTGCCTCGGGTCAGTTTTTTGCTGAAAATCCAAAAAAAAACGCCCACTGGGTGAGTGGGCGTTGC
>NZ_JAMXFD010000002.1:318896-338031 GCF_025370875.1 Laspinema palackyanum D2c | reverse complement strand
CATCAGGGTGCATCTACTCCATTTAATATAACAGTGAGGGGTGATACCCCGCAAGTAGATTTACAAATCTTTACAATTAACTGGACAGGCGAAATTTGTAGTCAATTACACTGCTGCAATTTGCAAAAAAGTAGATAAAAAAAACGCCCACTGGGTGAGTGGGCGTTGCCATCAGGGTGCATCTACTCCATTTAATATAACAGTGAGGGGTGATACCCCGCAAGTAGATTTACAAATCTTTACAATCTAGCCCGTTCTCCCCGCTTATGGGGAGTAATCATAACAAATTGATAATTTGCAATCTGAACAGATTGAAGTTAGATGCATATTTTTTCAAGCCCCCGATTCACGAAAGCACAAAATTTTTGGGGTACATTTGCGAAAACTTAGAACAGGGAGAAATAATGAATGGAGGATATCCTGGCGATCGCACCCAAAAAATAGAGGATCTTGGCAGTTGCCAAAATCCTCTTAGGAATCATTTATCTTAAGGGCAATCGCCCTTAGAAAGTCTTGAATTTAATATGTACCGCTGGCGATCGCAGAATTAGCCATTTTCACCAAATCTTCCGGTTTCCCCGCTTTAATTCCCATTTGATAGCGCGTGCCATTTTGGTCCCAAGTCATCGTGGAATCCGAACAATTTGCACCACAAACCGCATCCAGAAAATAGCCGGTGATTCCATCATCTAAAGGAACCGATTTTCCTTCTAAATTTGGACTGGTCGGGGAAATTGCGGTTCCAGAAACTGTGCCCAGCCGACAAGCAGTTCCACCATTACAATCGGGCGTAAATCCTAAAATTACCTGATATTGAGAGGGGGTAACGGTTTCAATCGTGGCATAGACTGGGCTTGCACCATCAGACCCAAACACATAATCTGGGAGGAGAATTGGAACTTGAGTTTCTTGTTTAATTTGAGGTAAAATTGGCTCAAAAATGGGATTCGGAATGGGGGATTGAGAAACGGGAGGACTCTGGGGTGCTGATGGCACCGAGGGTTCCCTATCCACCGGAGGGGTATTAACGTCCGTTGTGGGATTGGTGGCACAGGCAGATAGAACGAGGAAACTCAGGCAGAACGCTTTTTTCAGGTGTTGCATAGTTAATCTGGGAACGGTAAAAAATAATCAGAAATCAACAGGAGTTCAACCCCTCAGTTTGATCCAGAAACCGGACCGAAATGCCTACAATCCTTGATTCAAAATCCCTCTGAGACTCTGAACTCCTTTCTCTGTCTACAAAAAAAATTCCCACTCTCCGTGGGATTTTTTCACTTAGGGGTGAAAACTCCCAATTTTCAGGGTTTTATCCAGATTATCACTGCCAAGATGCTGACTATCTGGACAGAAGGTAACGGCGTTGAAGGTATTTTAATCCCCTTTAAAGGTCGTGACTGGCCCTTGTGGAAATGGCCCCCATGTCATCGGGCGATCGCCACTGCCACAGGCAATTTACGCGCCATCAGGACTCCCCTGGATGTCCCCTCAAAATTTTGAGGAATTGACCTCGCCTAGGTTTTCCCCGTTTAATCGGTCCCTGCAAACTGTCATGGGCTAAAATTTGGCGATCGCGAAAAAATACCACCGATAATTTTTCTAGTTAACCCTCGAACAAACTGGGTCTTTGCTCCAGATTAACTCATTTTTGCCAAAATTGCTGCAAGAAATTCAGTGTTTTCGAGACTGTTTGCAGACTTTTAAAATGCCGATTGGCGTTTTATTTTGCAACAGGTCTGCTGAACCCGTTTTAACCGCAAGTGCTAGGCTTTGTGCTTCCTACATTTGCAGAGTTTTTCTGTTGATGGTAACTGAATTTCTAACTGGCAAAAACATCAATCTAAAAACTGAATCCGAGCTAAGATTAGGCACAGATTCTACAGAACCCTCCTTGTCAAACTGGAAATCATCTGTTATATTGATACCGCTACATTAAAGGAAACCTCTTGTTCATTTAGTAAAATTGCTTGTTTCATGTCTTATCTACGACCTTCTAACCTACTCCTCGCCTGTCTTTTGGGTGCTAAGGCCAGCTTGTTTTTAATTGCACCAACTCAATCCATTCTCGGTACAACTCAAGGAGATGGTTCGGAGAATACTTCATCCATAGAAGTAGAAGTGGTTAACCTTTCGGTGAATTCCGCTGAATCTTTTGAAGACTCGAAGTTAGTTGCTGATACGGACGTTGACCGAAATCAAGATTTAAATCAAGATGTTGATCAAGACCAAAATTCGGGGACTCAGCAAGTGTAAGGCGGTTGTTGGGTTAAAGTATAACTCCCCGCCTATCATCTAGTTTAGAGAACGACTTGGAAAATCTGGGGTGTAAATGACCCGCCCATTCGGTTTTACATCCCAGATTTTTTTAAACTTTTCAAGAATCCTAAAATTGGGGAATTGTAACCTTCAATTAACTGTTAATCATTTATCTATAAATTTTTCTCTGTTGAGGGGTTTAGCTGTTGGCTTGTCTTACTTTTACGGGGATAAAAGAAAAAATATTGCTTAGAATTCTCTTATGGACTGTTTAAAAGCATTACTGGACCCTTATCCTCTTCATCAATTTTTTCAAGAAAACTGGACAAAACAGGCGGTTTTTATTCCCGGAACTGAAAGTAAAAAGTTTAGCCATCTTTTTGGCTGGCCGCAGTTCAATTATTTATTAAATTACCACCGGATTAAATATCCAGATTTACGATTTTCCCGAGATGGAGAATCTCTCCCTGCCACGGGAGTGGATCAATGGCTGGAACGGGTCCAGGAAGGGGCAACGTTAATTATTGATAGTGTCCATGAACGGGTTCCGGAACTTAAAAAACTGGTGGCCAATATTCGTCAAGAACTCGGTTATCGCAGTCAAATTAATCTCTATTGTTCACCCTGGGATGAAAAAGGGTTTAATTGTCATTATGATAGCCATGAGGTGATCATTTTACAAATTGCTGGAGAGAAAGACTGGTTTATCTTTCCTGAAACGATCGCCTTTCCCCTTTGGAAGATGCGATCTTCGGACCAAATTCCGCCGGATGTGCCGCCTTATTTGCAATGTACTTTAAAACCCGGGGATTTATTATATATTCCTCGGGGACATTGGCATTATGCGATCGCCTGTAGTAATCCCTTGCTGGATGATTATTCTCCCTCTCTGCATTTGACCTTAGGAATTGATTGTCAAACCGGGCTAAACTGGATGAATTGGTTAGAAAAACAATTGGAAGAAAATCCCCAATGGCGACAGAGTTTGCCGGTGATACCGCAAGGAGATATGACAACCGTAAAACCGCATTTGGAACAGTTACGCGATCGCCTCATTGAGTTGCTGCAAAATCCCGATACCATCGCCGGGTACTTAGACTATTTAAGCTATAGCGATCGCCCTACTCTTCCTTTTTCTTTCCCTTATCAACTCGGCAGCCAAATTTTTGACCAAGGACTAGAAACTCGGTTTAGACCCTCGGCGTTACATCCCGTAAAAATTGTTGCGATCGGCGATAATCACACTCAAGTTACCATTGCAGCAAAACAAGCTACAATTAAAGGAATTCCCACTCATTTAGTCCAACAATTCTTTCTCCCCGAGGGGTTTACCCTCCTGGATTTAGCGGATTGGTGTCCATTCCTAGATGTAGAAACTGAAGTGATTCCTCTATTAACCCGCTTAGTCACTCAGGGAATTTTATTCGTAGAGGCTTCTTCCAATCTTGAACCCTAAAGTTCTGGATTGACTTGCGTTTCTAGCCACCGACCAAAACCGCGCAAAAAGAGAATTAACCCGGGACGATTGGGAGAAGGTTCGATTGCTAGTTCTAGTGCTTTTCGCATCGCAGCCCGGTTTTCAGGAAAATAAGCCGAAAACCGCTCATAGCAGTGATATAAATCCGGTGTATAACGTTGATCGCGTTCGCTTACTAATTCAAATCCTACCCGAATCATGCGTCGCGCAATCCAAGCACATTGTTGTTTAACTTGAGTTGAAAAATGGAAAGACTGGGGAGAGAAGCCTTCCAACTGCTTCAATGTATTTTCTAAATCGGCACTCCAAGTATAACTATAACTGATTAAGTCACGACCGGGCTGGGCTTTTTTTCCAGAGAAAAAATTATGAGGTCCGGCAATTTTCAGACTTTGGGTTTGAATGATAACCGGCCAAATGGAATGAGTTTTTTCCATCCAAGTTTGATTAAAGAGCAGTAATTCCACCTTTTTGCAAAACAAATAACGTCTTTTCAGGGTCTGGGAAATGTTCCGAGAGTGATGGACATCTTCTGGGGTAATTTCCCCGGATAAAATGGCAAAACTATCTAAATCTGAATTTCTCAAAATTGCCAAGCCGCGAGGCACTGACCCCCGCAAATAAAGCCCTTGTAACCGGGAAGACCAAACCTCTAGACAAGTCTGGGAAAGTTCGTTGACTAAAGAAGTCCAGGGGGGCAAAATTTTATCTTCATGGCAATCATTGAGAATACAGCCGTCTTCATCGATCGCAAAAAAGTGACCCCAAGGCAAAATTTTGGTCATTGCTGCTGTCTTTGGGAAGCAAAATTAAAGGACTTTAAGACCGAAATAGGAGATGAAATCGCCCTGCCTTTGCTTCGGGAAGGGTTATCTGGGGTCCCTCTGGTGCCCCGGACACCCAAACTTCTGCCCGATCCAAAAGCGGTGGCACGAAAAGGAAGACTTTTGCTATGCTAAAGGTCAAAGTACCAAAGGGATGGCAGGAATTGACCCCAAGCCAACTGGCTTCGGCCTTCAAATCCTCCTTCCGAATCCCCTTCCGAATCCCCTGCTTTTCTCAGGAGTCGAGAGTTACCACTGCGATACCCAAACGCACAGTATAACTCAAAACTCATCCCAAGGGCAAATCCCCTAGGATAGAGAGATTAAAGGGTTCAGAGATGGTGGAATGCTTCTGAAGGTGCTGGAAACCCAGAGCTGTGAGGAAATTAGCAGCAACTTAAGTCACCCAAAAGAATACTCTGGAGGGGCGAGGTGCTTGCAGTTTTGTCTCAGTTGGGGGAGAAAGCAGGTTCTTACGCGCCAAATGTGTCGGTAAAGGGATTAAGCCATGTTTGAACGCTTCACAGAAAAAGCTATTAAAGTGATTATGCTGGCCCAGGAGGAAGCACGCCGCCTGGGACATAACTTCGTCGGTACCGAACAGATCCTCCTGGGTCTCATCGGAGAAGGTACCGGGGTTGCAGCAAAAGTGCTCAAGTCAATGGGGGTTAATCTCAAAGATGCCCGCATTGAAGTCGAAAAAATTATTGGTCGCGGTTCCGGTTTCGTGGCAGTGGAAATTCCATTTACGCCTAGAGCCAAGCGGGTTCTGGAGCTTTCACTAGAAGAAGCGCGTCAACTCGGCCATAACTACATCGGCACTGAACACCTGCTACTGGGATTGATTCGCGAAGGCGAAGGCGTCGCAGCTAGAGTTCTGGAAAACCTCGGGGTTGACCTCTCGAAAGTCCGCACGCAAGTGATTAGGATGCTGGGAGAAACTGCCGAAGTGACTTCTGGAGCCAGCAATGCGCGCACCAAGACTCCCACCCTGGATGAGTTTGGGGCTAACTTGACCCAAATGGCTGCCGAAGGCAAGCTGGATCCGGTGGTGGGGCGTCAGAAAGAAATTGAACGGGTGATCCAGATTCTGGGTCGTCGGACTAAGAATAACCCGGTGCTGATTGGGGAACCCGGGGTTGGTAAAACGGCGATCGCCGAAGGATTGGCCCAACGGATTGCCAATAACGATGTGCCGGATATCCTCGAAGATAAACGGGTCGTCACCTTAGATATTGGGTTACTGGTTGCCGGGACCAAATATCGGGGTGAATTTGAAGAACGGCTTAAGAAAATTATGGATGAAATCCGCTCGGCGCGGAACGTCATCCTGGTCATTGATGAAGTCCATACCCTGATTGGGGCTGGTGCAGCCGAAGGGGCGATCGATGCCGCAAACATCCTAAAACCGGCTTTAGCCCGGGGTGAATTGCAATGTATCGGGGCGACCACCTTAGATGAGTATCGCAAGCATATCGAGCGGGATGCGGCCTTAGAACGCCGATTCCAGCCGGTGATGGTGGGAGAACCGACGGTGGATGAAACCATTGAAATTCTGTTTGGTTTGCGCGATCGCTACGAGCAACACCACAAACTGAAAATCTCCGATGAAGCCCTGGAAGCTGCCGCCAAACTGTCCGATCGCTACATCAGCGATCGCTTCTTGCCCGATAAGGCGATCGACTTGGTAGATGAAGCCGGTTCTCGGGTGCGGTTGATTAACTCCCAACTGCCTCCTGCCGCCAAAGAACTGGATAAAGAACTGCGGCAAGTTCTCAAAGAAAAAGACGATGCCGTGCGTTCCCAGGACTTTGACCGTGCTGGAGAACTGCGCGATCGCGAAATGGAGATTAAAGCCGAAATCCGCTCGATCGCCAGTAACAAAAAAACCGGCGTTACCGATAGCGAACTCTCCCCCGTCGTCACCGAAGAAGACATCGCCCAAATCGTTGCCAGTTGGACCGGCGTTCCGGTGAACAAACTCACCGAATCCGAATCCGAGAAACTGATGCACATGGAAGACACCCTGCATCAGCGTCTCATCGGTCAAGAAGAAGCCGTCAAAGCCGTCTCCCGCGCCATTCGTCGCGCCCGGGTCGGCCTGAAAAACCCCAACCGCCCGATCGCCAGCTTTATCTTCTCCGGTCCTACCGGCGTTGGTAAAACCGAACTGACCAAAGCCCTGGCGTCCTACTTCTTCGGTTCAGAAGAAGCGATGATTCGCTTGGATATGTCCGAGTACATGGAACGCCACACGGTGTCCAAACTCATCGGGTCACCTCCGGGTTATGTTGGTTATAACGAAGGCGGACAACTCACCGAAGCCGTTCGCCGCCGTCCCTACACCGTGGTGCTGTTCGATGAAATCGAAAAAGCTCACCCCGACGTCTTCAATATGCTCCTGCAAATCCTAGAAGACGGACGCCTCACCGATGCCAAAGGTCGCACGGTAGACTTCAAAAATACCTTGCTGATCATGACCTCGAATATTGGGTCTAAAGTCATTGAAAAAGGTGGCGGTGGACTTGGATTTGAATTCTCGGAAAACCAAGCCGATGCACAATACAACCGCATTCGCAGCTTGGTCAACGAAGAACTCAAAAACTACTTCCGTCCGGAATTCCTCAACCGTCTGGATGAGATTATCGTCTTCCGTCAATTGGTCAAGGACGAAGTGAAGTTAATCTCGGAAATCATGCTGAAAGAAGTCTTCAGCCGTTTAACCGAGAAGGGAATTACCTTACAAGTCACCGATCGCTTTAAAGAACGGTTGATTGAAGAAGGTTATAACCCGGCTTATGGTGCGCGTCCTCTGCGCCGTGCCATTATGCGTCTGTTAGAAGACGTTTTAGCCGAGGAAATCCTCTCCGGTCGAGTGAAAGATGGCGAGACGGCGATCGTAGACATCGGGGAAGAAGGTCAAGTGATTGTCCGACCCGGTGAACAGCGTGAACTCCTGCCTCAAACGGCGGAATAGGTAAAGACTGAATCAGGTGCAGTTGTCTCCATCGTGGGTTAGATGGCTGCTCCTGATACCCATTTCAAAGCATTAAAAAAAAGGGTAAAGAATTCAATTCTTTACCCTTTTTTATTTTGGTATTGAAGCTGAGTAAATTAACGTAAAAAGCTACTAACCAACCACAATACAAAAAAGGTAAAACTGGCAGCTAAACCATCTGCCGGGAACAGCACACCCACACTGGTTAACCAAGTGGCTAGGGGGGCACCAATCAGCAATCCCCCGAGTAAGGCAACCACGGTGATCGCTAAAGCACGACCGAATTTCTTTTCTTTACGATTGAGAAAATAAAGACCGACGCCAACACCCAGCGCTAATGCTAAAGGTGCAGAAGCCGGTTGCAATAAACTCAGAAGACTCAACGCAAAAAAACCACCTGCGGGCCATACAATATCAGACCGAGAGGGTGTATCTAAGAATCCTTGTAACCAGGCTGGAGCCTCTTTTGTGGGAGTGGGGGGTGCAGTCGGCATGGTGCGGACTTCCCGTTCAGCAAAGCGAATTCGTTCCGGGACTTTAATTTTGCCCTCTTGACGCTGCCGTAGACGCTGCATCAGAATTTCATCATAAGCCGCTTCAATGAGATCAACTTGTTTGCGATCGCCACTATGCAGTGCGCTCATGCGAGTGCGGGCTTCTTGGATTTCCTCAAACGAAGCGTTTTCTGAGACTCCTAACTGTTCGTAGCAACTTAATTCGCTCATTTGATTTTTTTCTACCTCTTATTTAAACTACCATTAACGGTCACCTGTCCACAAGTCCCTATCTTTAATACCCTAGGACCTTGATCAAGCCCTTGAAAATAACAACTTGTAGACTCAATCATGATTATATTTTTTCCGAGATTGCGCGGCAAAATCGGGGATGAACAGGGGAGTTACCAAGAGTCCCACTGTGAAATCGAGTCCTCATAGAAAAATTGGTGTTCTCATCGGAGTAATTACTAGAATAACCTGACTGCTTTCGCATCGTGCTGAGGCGATCGCAGACCTTCTCTAGACAATCTGCCCAACGGTGTCTCAACTCTAACCCAAACCCCCAGATATTGGGCATTCTTCTTTAGTTTATCTTGCCCACCTCTGCCCCAGAGATATTTGTTGCTCTCAACCTGTTGCACCGGGGATCACCCAGAGGGCGATCGGCAATTCCAGATGGGTCCGGGGTCATTCCATCTCAAAACGAGTTCAGAGTCCCGAGCCCAATTGTCAAGACATTCGGATATATTCCCCCCATCCGCCTTCCAAGGGCCACCCTCCGTTCTGAATGCATGAATGAGCCTTCAGGGTGAAAACTAGAGACTGTCAAACCCCTATTTGGTCCCAAAGCGAGAACAAATTTCTCCTACGAGTGGCGCTTCAATACTAATCCTATCCATCCCATGAACTCAACTATGAATCAATCCGAGAACGCATTCATCATCGGTGCCAGTCAAGGAATCGGACTGGGATTTGTGAAAAAATGCTTAGAAACCCCGAGTATTTCTACCGTTTTTGCCACCTATCGCCATTCTGACTCTGCCAGCGAATTATTAACCCTGAGTCGCCAACATGGCGATCGGCTAATTTGCTTACCCCTAGATATCACCAGCGAAGCACAAATTCAAGAAGTAACTGGGCAAATTCAAGCACACAGTGATTCCCTCCATTTCGTCATTAATTGTGTCGGACTGTTACATGATTCCACCCTGCAACCGGAAAAAAGTTTGAGGCAAATCAACTCAGAAAACTTAATGCGGTATTTTCAAGTCAATAGCATCGGTGCCGTCTTATTAGCCAAACACTTACTCCCGCTATTCCAACATAATCAGCGCAGTATTTTCGTCACCATTTCCGCCAAAGTTGGCAGCATCGGCGACAATCAACTCGGCGGTTGGTATGGATATCGCGCCTCAAAAGCTGCCTTAAATATGCTCATGCGAACCGTGGCGATCGAATATCCCCGCAAAGGTGCAAAGGCGATCGTCATCACCCTCCATCCCGGCACCACCGACACCCGCTTATCCAAACCCTTCCAGCGCAACGTTCCCCCCGAAAAATTGTTCTCCATAGAAAAAACCGTCTCTCAACTCTGGACTGTTTTAGAAAACCTAAAACAAACCGATACAGGTGAGTTTTTCTCCTGGGACGGAACGCGCTTGCCTTGGTGAAGTTATAATCTGTTGATTTTACGGCACAGCACAAGGGGTAAATTCTTACTTGATATATTTGGGCAAAAGTTGCTCAAAAACAAAGCAAAATTCCCGAAGTTTTCCTGTTGAATCCGGCTTGCCAATCATTGTTAATAGCGCTTTAGCCTCTCGTTGACTTAGCTCCTTCGTGTTGCGTTTACTGCTAAAGCCAAAGAAACCCACAATTGCTCGATAACGCCTTGTTTGTAACGACTTAGCATTTAATTCTAGGATGTCAATCGTTGTATTAGCAGCCGTGTCATTCTCCTGAGAGGGAGAAACTTTCCCACGCCATCCATAGATAAATCTTCTTTCACAATCTTCTTGGCAGGGTGAAATAAATTGCTCCTCATTCCACCATCCTCCTTTGATTGGCGCACCATAACCATGAGAGACATCCCCGCCATCTTGTGGGAAACAAGCGACCATATTGCGGTATTCAACATCCTCTAAATAAGTCTTTCCTGAATTGGGGACTGTTCTACAAACTGATTGAGGCTTAATATGCTCAATATGAGAATCGTCCTCGGATATACTGACTCCTGTATAGGCACAAAGAAATCCCTGTTCTCTTAACAGATGAGTTTTTAAAACCGTATGTGCTTCTTTTCCTTGGAGTGCTGCATAACTACAGTCTAACCCTTCATTTTCCTTGAGCCACTCTAAAAATTCTCTAGGGGGATGGGTTTTTCTAATCCTTTTCATAGTCCTGTAAAAGTTCCAGTCTATCTAAAAATGAAGTAGCTTCTTGTAGTTCAGGAAAATCACCCACTTTTTCGGTGAGGGTTTGAATCAGTTCTCTAGCTTGAGAATAGTTTTCGGCATTAATTGTATCAAATATTTGCTCTAAATCCTCTTCAATTTTAATATCTCTGGCTGAGGCTCCCATCAGATTTTGTAAAATCCATGAGCTATCCATCCCTAACCCTTGCTTAGGGGTAATGGTACAGATTTTTCCTGAATTATCTTCATAGAGAATCCGCAGGCATTCCGGTTCAATTTGACCAATGACTTGGGGGGAGTGGGTGGTACAAACAAATTGAATGGATGGAAAGGTAGTTTTGAGGTCATTGACGACCCTCCTCTGCCATTTAGGGTGTAGATGAACATCAATCTCATCAATCAGGACTAACCCCGGTGTTTGTTGTAGAATATCGGGTATAATTTCAGGATTGGGTTCAACGACTTCGGGCAAGAATTTAGTATTTTGATTGACGACTTTGATTGCAATATCTGCAATTAGAGCAACCATCATTTTTTGCCCTGCACTGAGGTTACTGAAGGGGATGGGTTGATGTTCCAAAGAAACGACGACTTCGGCGCGATCGCCATCAAACCAGAGGTCATCACCTCCCGGAATACAGCGTAAAATGGCCCATTTAACTACATCATAGCTTGGGCGCATTTTTCCGCTGCGTTGGAGAGCTGCGATCGCCTCTTTCTGAAACCAAGTTTGTAAGTCTGCCAGTCGAATTCGTTCTTCAAAGCAATCATAAAACGCATCCCATCTGCGGTTTATCCCTTGCTCCAATTTAGCGGTTTTGCGATTAGCATTAGAAGGCAGCCAAGTTCGACCCGCTCCATAATAACCAATCACTGGGAACCAAATCATTTCTCCTAATTTGTCTTTCTTAAAAAGAACGCTAATAAAATCAATGATTTCTTTAGCCTCTGTGTTCGACGTTCGAGAACCGTTTAAATTGATTTTCCTACACCATTGATAGGGAGAATTATCAATATAGCCCCTGGCTTTAATTTCAACAGGTTTATGTTCAATAAATTGGGTAACTCCGGCTGTTTCTACTGCTTCTATCCGAATCTCCCCGGGTAAAATATTCCGTTTACTGTTAGATAGAGTGCTATCCGGTGGATTCACCAGCCATACCCCCGCCGCAATAGCTAACGCATCCAATAGACTGGTTTTACCAGTCCCATTGTCGCCAATGAGTAGGGTAAACTGGGGATGAAGTTGGAGGCTATAGTCTGAGAATTTTTTAAAGTTATGGATGACTAGATTATCAATTTTCATTGGGGGGGAGCAATCCCGTAGTTTCCAAGAGGTCTCATCGTTGTATCGGCAGCAGTGTTATTCTCCAAATCATTCATTTAATCACCGTCAGTAGTCATGGAAGAAATCGCGTAATGCTGCAATAGAGGGGGTAGCAGATAAGATTTTTCGTTTTTTTCAATTAAACAACGCCGGGTTAAAGATTGCAGGGCATTCAGTACCTCTGACGGGGAAATATTATTATCTTCTAGCAACCTAGCCAAAGTGACGGGTTTTTCTTCTTGGGCTAACCGGGAAATAACCTCTATTTCCATTTTTGATAACCGCTTAAATTGTTGCCTTAAATTATCCTTCAAATCTTCCGGTAATAAAATAGTATTTTCCACAAATAACTCCCGAGGGCTGATATCCAAGTCTTGCATCAAAGTAGCCAATATTTTTAACCAGAAAGGATTGCCTTGGTACATAGAAATTAATGATTGACTCATTTCTGAACTTGCAACCCCTCTATCCTTAAATATTTTAAGGGCCGCTTTGTAGTTCAAGCCTCGAAGTTTCAGAGTGTTAATGGGATAATATTCCTTGTTTTGTTGAGTAACTTGTCTCGGTTGTTCCCACCCAAGTAGTAACAAGCAACTTTGATGGGATAATTCTTCGATTTGTTTAAAAAAAGGGAAATAATCCTGAGTTTCCCGTTTATATTCTCCGGCAAATTTCCCCGAACTAAAGAGGTGGTGAACATCATCGAAGACGACTAAACAGCGATGCTTTTGCAGGTATTTGCTCAGGGATAAAGGTTGAAGGTTCTTTTTGCCTAATTTGATTTTTGACGGCTGGAAAAAAAAATCAATCAGGTTTGCTTCTAGTTCGGGAAAGGTCGGGCATTTTTCCAGACTTCGCCACACAACATAGTCAAATTCATCTTTAATGTCGCGGATAAGTTCTGTTGCCAGGGTAGTTTTGCCAATGCCACTCATCCCCTCGATGGTGACAAGGCGACAATTGTCTTGAATTACCCATTTTTTCAAAGTTTTAAGTTCATCAGTGCGGTCATAGCAAATCCGCAAATCTGGCATTTCACTCAAATCTTGATGCCGGGTTTCAGTTGGTGTAGCATCAGGATTTTTAAGATTATTTTCGCTCTTGGGTATATCCGAGGTCTGCCAATTTTCCCGACAAATATGTATGCTACCAATTTTTACATAATCTTGATGAGAATTATCAGAAAAAATAGAAATCCGTAGCCTTTCCATTGTGGCTCTATAATTCCCTTTATGGATTTCTTCCCCTAACATCTCTGACAGGATCTGCCACAATTTAGAACCTACATCCCTAACATGACCTTCCGAACAATGAGACTCATCGGCGATTTTTTGATAGGTTTCACCTTGGATTGTTCCCCGCAGTACCGCTTCTTGCAAGTCATCAAGGTGCTGACCTGTCTTTGCAAATACTAGATCATCTGCGAGTTTTAACATTTCCTTAAGATTCATCCGCTTGGGTCAATGTCAGGGATTCTCTATTATACCAGACATTTTCCGACATTTTCCGATGTTGGGCAAGGAATTTACCAAAAGTTGCCGATAAAATCAGATATTTTCCGTCTATACGAAATCTGGCATCGGTTTTATAGTGGAGCTATGACCTTTATAGAAGAGGAAGTAGTATATGCCAGTTACAGGACAAATTGAATACGACGTTTCAAATACACAACTTACAATGGATATTGAGAAGTTGGCTATCGAAAATGGGGCCATCAAAATTGGGGGGACTTACTATATTCCCTTATCCAATACTATAAAAGTTGTGTTTGATAATAATTCTCAGTTTAAGGCTTTTAAAAAGCAATGCGAGAATAATTTTTCATCTGTAAAAGTCAAAGAATTTTTTTCGTAATCTTTACAATATTATTTTAACTAGGGAGATGAACTTATGATTAATAAAGAAGACTTGTTGGAGCAATATGGTTCACCAAGAACCCGGAATTTACTACGGGACTGCCTTTATAGTTTTAGCTTTATTACTCAAAAAGCTCTAAATAAACTAAATGAACAGTCACTTCAAGAGAATTGGGGGAAAGAGTTAGATGTTTTAAAGAAATACATAGCAATTACCCTTTATTGGAGTATAGAACAAGAAAAATTCTTAGAATATAAAGATGGTTTTATTGTAGCAGCTGGCTTGTTAAGAAATCGATATAATGTTCCATTATATTTAAAGTTTGAACCCAATCAACGTGACGATCAACCTTGGAGATTAACCGATGCGGGAACTGGAGAAAATTTCAGTGATGAGGAGGTGGAATTGCCACCTCCTCCCGAAGTCCCTAAAGCACCTGAAATACCCCTTGGTAATGAAATTGTGATCAGCGATGAGCATATACTTCGTGATAATGTTGGACGGGTAGAATTTCTTGCACCAGCCAGTACGGTTACTCAAATATGTGCATTAAATGGGGCAATTCAATGGTCTATCTATAAGGGGTTATATCAGCCTTGTTGGTATTATGGGAAAATGCAGTATTTTATCCCTATTTACCTAAAAAGCCAAGAAAATATCACAACAACTCCCGATTTAATTGCGCCCTTAGAAGTTCGTGAAGGAAAGATTCCTCTACGGGTTAGAACGGTAATGAATCCTATTAGACAGACAACTTATTATAGCAATATTCGACCAGTAGTAGCTAGAGCAGATCAGCTTCAGCCTTGGATTATTAGTAGCTGGAATGAAGCAATGCTTTCTCAAAATGAAATGAGTGACGAGGATGATTAAATTCTATAGCGAGCCTAAATGAATTTAACACAAAGAAAGCGAGCAAAATGTAAAGTCTGCGGCATTGCGAAGGCAATAAAATGAAATCAATTAATTCCCTTTAGGAGAAAATCTCATGTTTAATTTTTTCGGCCATTTGTTTGGATGGACAAAAGAAGAGTCTAATTCTGATAACTTCCCGCCTCAACCCGTCAATCAATCTGCTAATACAAATTCTTATAGCCAAAGGCCCAGTTACAGCAGCTCGATAGACTATGAAGATAGAGATGACGATTCAGATGATGATTATAGGGAACCAAACCCTAACTATACACCAATGGATGATTATGATTCTTCTAGCTGGATGTACGATCCAGATAATGATTATGACTAATCCATAACCAACTGAAGTCATCAATCTCATCAAATCTCATAAAGACGATTTTTAAGGGTTCAAGAACGGGAAAAATTCAAATAATTATTACTGATTGCCCAAAAAATGAAGAAAGACTTTTTCGCCGATTTAAGAGAAGCTATTAAAACCTTTATTTCAATAATAATTGCGTTAGCTTTATTGAGTTCATCACTTTTTGTTTTAAATTTTATAAACTGCATAAGCCCATTTTTCGTGGGATTTCGCACCTGTGGTTACACGGAAACAACACCATCGAACTCTCCTGATAGTTATCAAGACGACTACTTTAGGGAATATTAAAGTATCCAACAGGAAGGATACCGGACCGTTATCTTTAATAGGGGCGAATTGATGTTTCGCCCCTACAAGCTTATCTCTCCAAATCTGCGTAAGTTAGGAGAAAACTCTTCTTTATAAGGTTTTGTGGAGACCAAACAATTTTAGACAAAGAGTCAGCCCCCGTGGCTGAATTACCAAGAAACAATTCCTGACCATTGGACTTTCTTTAGTCCATCTCGGCGGTAGGAAAAGAAGTTCTCGGGGTCTTGGTAGGTGCAATGGGGGGAAATGGCAACTTGTTCGGAAGTTATCCCCAATTTCTCTAGCTGTAACTCAATGGTGCGTCGGACATCTAAGCGGGATTTTCCGGGTTCGGAGTCGGGTAAGATGGGAGGATTGGGGAAGTCTTGAACAGTTTTTAAAATGTTTTCAGGATTGTCTAAATCCACTAGACTGGCACAGGTTTGGATGGCAACTTCAGTGTTGACTTGATACACTGGGCCGGAAATGGCGGGCCCGATCGCCACTCGTAATTCCTCCAACTGACTCCCTTGCTTCACCATTTCAGCGATCGCCACCGCTACAATATTTTCCGCAGTCCCTCGCCATCCCGAATGCAACGCCGCCACCTGTCCCGATCGCATATCCCCAATCAATACCGGCGAACAATCTGCACTACAAACCCAGATTGCTTCCTGGGACCCTGCACTCATCAACCCATCCGCCTCCGGTTTCTGTGGTGCATCCTCTACTAACTCTTCTTCCCGAACCTGGGGGGTCAAAGTCTGGGTACTCAACACCCTATTCCCATGCACCTGTTTGACGCGATACACCGATGCCGTGGGTTGCAATACCTCCACCAACTCCTCGGGCGATCGCGGCCAAAATTGTTGGGTAAAAAAGCCGTGAGCCCAAGGTTCCAGTAAACTACAAGTCAAATAGGGCAGTCCGTTCCAATTCCGCCAGTGCCAAGTATGCATCTTTAGTTTGAAGATCAATAATTACTCAAGGAATGATTCAGGGGAGGAGCGACAGGCTCAGACTACAATCCCAACTGGAAGAAATCCCAAAATTTTTCAGTGTGAATTCGCATTTTATGCTACCTTAGACCACGGACTCTTTATCCAAACCGCTCCTGTGGGCCTGAATCAAGACTGCATAGAAAATATTCTGCGGTGTCTGCGATCGCAGCACACCATCAATCCGGGAATGACCGACGGGGGTTTCGCCTCAAACCCGTCCTTGTCGCCGTCATCCCTCGACTTTTCTATTCAAATCTTGGATCAAGTCTCCTCCACCAATGAAACCCTCTGGACCCTCCTAGCTGCCGGTGCGCCCCCAGGAACGGTGGTCATTGCTACCCGTCAAACTGCGGGAAAAGGACAGCGGGGACGCCAGTGGGAATCATCACCCGGGGGTCTTTATCTCTCCCTCGCCCTCACCCCCAACCTCAGCGCCCAGGATGCACTACTGCTGACCCTCTGTAGCGCCTGGGGACTGGCAACCACGTTCCGCGCCTACAATATCCCAGTCAGCCTAAAATGGCCTAACGATTTGATTCTGGAGGGCTACAAATTGGGGGGCATTCTCACTGAGACCAAAATCCATCAGGGACAAATTACCAAAGCTGTCGTCGGAGTGGGCATTAATTGGTCCAACCCAGTCCCCGAAACCGGGATTAACCTCCAAACCTTCCTAGGCGATCGCCCTCATCCTGAGATCACATCTCTGGAAACCTTGGCGGCCCTAACCCTCTGGGCAGTCGCCTCCGGATATCAAACGTTTGATGAGAAAGGAGTAGGGACCTTGCTCCCCTCCTACCAAAACCTGATGGTTGGCATCGGTCAACCCGTTGCGGTAGAAGGGTCCGCAGGGGTTGTCCTCGGCGTCAGCGATACGGGAGAACTGCGCGTTCGTCTCACCCCATCGTCGTCACCGGATCCCAACTCTGCTTTTACAAGTGCTTCTACTCTCGAAGAAATTGAGTTGATGCCCGGTACAATTAACCAGGGGTATCCCATTCTCAGGGCCTAACTGCGCGGTGTTTGCTGTGTAGAACCCTGCTTTGAAACCGTTAATCCTTCTAGGAATCTATAGCGAAGAGCAAATTAAAAATGAGCCAGCGAAATCAACTTTCCCGCACTCCTTTAAGTATTATTTGTCAGGTTTCTCTCCTGTTGCAGGGACTCGCTTTGATTCCCTCCCTCAGCTTGCTTGGTGGAGACACAGATGCTAACGCGCAGACTCCATCGGATGCAGCAGACCCTTTTGGTCAAGCTGAAATGGCTCCCCCGCCGGTTGAAGCGGTTCCCTCAGAACCGGAAGTCTCAACGAGTGCTGCACTGTTACAACCCTTAGAGGGTTCTGATGCTCCAGTTTCGGGATTCGTTGAGGAAATCCAGGCAGACCCTTGGTTTGCTGAAGATGCTTCCCCGGACCCCTTAGATAGTGCTGGGGTGACCCCGTGGTATCCTGAATCGGACTCAGCCTCTGAGACCCTGATGGCACAACCGGATCCAATTGGAGGATACAGACGAGAGGCGATCGCCCCACCGGAAGATTACCCCACCCCGGAAACAGCCAACGCCGAACCCACCCTCCAGAATATCCACCAAAGCAATCTTTACGTCGATCCCACAGATTATAGTCTCCCCACCCCGAATAACTCCGCCGCTGCCGAAGCTAGTGCCGTAGCTACACCTGCACCGGAAGAGTCGGACTCCTTCAGTGCGATCGCACCCCCTCCACCGGAAGTTGTGGAAGAGGCGGCGTGGGGTGAACAACCCATCCCGGAAGCATCTCAGGAGAGCGAACAGCATCGTTACGCCGAGGAGCGCCTGCCAGTTCCGGCATCCATTCAGCAAGCACAACAGGCGAATCTCTACAGTCCTGGCTTGCAACCCCTGGAACCCCCGGCGATCGCCGCCCCAGTAGGCGATGCCGCTGCACCCGCTGAACCCGTTTACTATGCAGAGCCCGAACCCTCCTACGCCGCATTGCCGCAAGTCCCTTTTAGGACTGCCCCTGTCTACCCGCAAGAGTCAGCAAAAGCTGATATTGACGGCATCCACTATCGCACCAAAACCGCTGCGCGCAACTTCGACTGGAATCGTCTGAGGCGGTCCAGTCGTCCCGGAAACGGCAACAGCAGCATGATTTTCCCCCTGGCAATTCCCTCGGAAATTACCTCATTATTTGGCTGGCGGATCCATCCGATTTTTGGCGGCAGCCGCTTTCACTCCGGCATCGACTTAGGTGCACCCACCGGAACTCCCGTGGTTGCTGCCTATAGTGGCACCGTCTCGATCGCCGATTGGATGGGAGGCTATGGTCAAACCGTGGTCCTCCAACACCAAAATTCCACCCTGGAAACCCTCTATGCTCACCTCTCCAGCATCTTTGTCCAACCCGGAGAAGTCGTAGAACAGGGTCAAGTCATTGGAGAAGTCGGCAGTACCGGCAACTCCACCGGACCTCATCTCCACTTTGAACTGCGGGAGTTAACTCCCGAAGGCTGGATGGCAATGGATCCCGGAACACAAATGGAATATGCCCTCGCCCAATTAATTGGGTCTTTAGAGACAGCCCCCCAAATTGCCACTCCCACCTCGGATAACCCGGCGCTGACGACTCTACCCTCTTTAGAGATGCCCGCACCCGCTCCCCCCCTGGCATTCTTGAATTCCCCAGTCAATCTGGAAACGGCTTCCACAACCTTACTGGATGTTCCTACCGCGCCCCCACTCCCCCTCCCTCCGGTTCCAGTCACCTTAGAAGTCACCATCCCCGCGACGGAGTAACCCTCCAATGTTCAAGGTCCCGACTGAAGTCGTTATCTTCTGATGTTTGTAGTAACGACTTCAGTCGTTATCTTCTGATGTTTGTAGTAACGACTTCAGTCGTTATCTTCTGATGTTTGTAGTAACGACTTCAGTCGTT